>JBFEXN010000048.1:0-11041 GCA_041562655.1 Sulfurimonadaceae bacterium | reverse complement strand
GTTGTTCATGGATGCAATTATAACGAGTTTACAGCCTTACTAGAAGAGGTCATAGATCTTTATGTTCAATCGAAAGGCGATCATATCGGTATTAGTGAAAAAATCTAGTTTAAAATAGTCATGTTTATAGTAGAGCATCGGCAAGACAAAGAGACTTGTATCGTCTTTTCCTTCCACGCACTCCACAGAGTTTAACAGACCGTTAAAACAGTATCCCTCTTGGTAGCCCCCGATGAGATGCAGTCCGAATGATTCTTTGTAAAGCTCAAGAAGGTATCCTGCTCCATATACATCTACGTCCTTGTCTCTTGAGTTGATAAAATGGTTATAGGTCAGGCTGTATTTATCCTGATAGATATATTCCAGTCCATAGGCTTTGTGTGTATCATTATAGGCCTCTTCGGTAGTGTCATTGTCTGTCCAGTGCAAAGAGAAGAGATAAGCAGTAAGATAAAGCTCCTGTTCTTCATCCTTAGGACTAGTCCTTCTGTCCATCTCATCTGCTTTAAGTCCAGAAAACAACAATAAAGAGCATAAAATAAGTGTGGGCCATTTCATAGAACAATTATAGCTAGAAAATGTGCCGTTGCTTTTTTAAGTATGATTAAGGTTTAGTATAGTTTCCCAAAGAGATCCATATGGGTCAGATAGAGTCGAAGGTCAAACTCTAGTTGGTGATACGAGGGTTCCATGTGCTCACAGAGTTTGTAAAAGGCTTTATTATGTTCTTTCTCTTTAAAATGTGCCAGTTCATGCACGATGATCATGTTTAAGAACTCTTCAGGGACACGTTTGAACATCGAAGCAATACGGATCTCGTTTTTTGCCTTAAGTTTTGTTCCCTGTACTCTGGAAACAAAGCGATGTGTTCCCAAGGCATTGTGGATGACGTTTATCTTTCCGTCATAAAGCACCTTACTCAGAGGTGCTGACTTTTTCATATAACTCTCTTTAAGGTCGATGACGTAGGAGAAAAGCGCTTTATCTGTTGTGATGTTGTGAGCTGAAGGATACTTGCGTAAAAGATAATCAGAGAGTTTTTCGTTCTGGATTAGTTGACGCACTTGCATGATGGTCTCATTACTGTAGTGGTTTATATATTTAAGTTCGCTCATGGTGTGGAATTTTAGCGTAATAAAGGGAAGAACTAAGATTTTTTATTAATCCTTTGTCCAAAAAATAGGGTAAAATATTAAGAGATATTTAATTATACAAGGATGCTCAATGCATATAGGTTTTATGATCGCGAATTGGCAGGCTATCGAGCCGTTGAAAAGCTCAACACTGTTGATAATCAGAGAGTGTCTACTTCGAAAACATAAGGTGTCAATTTTTTACACGAACAACCTGACTGTTCGTAACAATATCGTACATGGGTTTATCGAGACTATTGATGAGATGGAAAAGATTCCTGAGAACATGACGACGTTCCACAAAAAAGTAAGCTTTACTAAAAAGCTTTCAGCCCTGCACGGTTTTGATTGTATTATGATTCGAAAAGACCCGCCTATCAATCCGATTGTGTTTAACTTTCTTGATGCGATTAAAAATGAGGTTGTCGTCATCAATGATGTTGACGGCATCAGAAAAGCAAACAACAAACTCTATACGACAACATTTCATGATCCGCACAACACCTATCTTCCCGTAACACACGTATCCGGAAGTAAGAGTTTTATACGAAAGATCATTAATGAATCAGACCACGATAAGTTCATTCTAAAGCCATTAGATGGTTCAGGTGGGCGTGGGGTGATCGTTTTAGAGAAGAACGCACAGACAAATATTAACTCGCTTCTGGACTTTTATATTGATGAATCGGGTGATAACTATGTCATCTTGCAAGAATATATCGAAGGGGCGGAAGAGGGCGATGTACGTGTGATGATGCTTAATGGAAAGTTCATCGGTGCCTATAATCGAAAGCCTGCCCATGGTGAGGTTCGTGCAAATATACAAGCCGGTGGGACAGCACATAAGTATAAGTTAACAGAGAGTCAAAAACGCGTATGTAAGAAAGTGGGCAGCAAGCTGGTCGCAGATGGCTTGTATTTCGTAGGCTTGGATATGATCGGTGACAAGATACTTGAAGTCAATGTCCTCAATCCAGGGGGGATAACGAACATCAACAAACTTGATAAGTTAAAACTGCAGAAGCTGGTTGTTGACTTTTTTGAGGAGAAGGTCGATGAGAAGATTGAAAAACGCGTGGAGTTAGAGTATCTTCTTAAGCGATTTAGTGAGTTAAGAGAGTAGGATACAGCACTAATTTCTCTTTAACTGATATTTTCATCAAACTTTAGGGATGGGCAAACTATACTAAAGAAATTTTTTTTCAGGATAGAACTTGTCTAAAACCATCACAATCATTGATACCTTCGGCTTTTTGTTTCGCAGTTTCTACGCGTTACCACCACTTAAGAATAAGGAAGGCTTTCCTACAGGCCTTTTGACAGGTTTTACTAACTTTATTTCCACGATTGAAAAAGAACATAAAACGGATTATATTGTCTTTGCGCTGGACATGAAGGGGCCGACATTTAGAAATGAGATAGACCCTGAGTATAAGGCGCACCGGCCTTCACCGCCGGAAGAGTTGATGATGCAGCTGCCTATTGCTATTGAATGGGTAGAGAAGATGGGGTTTGCTACGGTCTCCCAAGCAGGGTACGAGGCAGATGATATGATAGCTTCTGTGGCTAAACTTGCCAAAAAGCAGGGGATGAACGTGCGTATAGTCTCGCATGACAAAGACCTCTACCAGATGATCGATGACGGTAAAGTCGTGGTGGTCGATGCTATCAAACGAAAAGATATTGATGAGGCGGCCTGTATAGAAAAATACGGTATCCGACCGGATCAGTTTACAGATTATCAGTCGTTGCTGGGTGACAGTGCCGATAATGTCCCTGGCGTCAAGGGCGTGGGAAAGGTGACTGCTCAGAAACTTTTGAACGAGTATGAGACGCTTCAAGGTATCTACGATCATATCGATGAGGTCAAGCCTGCAGGTGTACAGAACAAACTGAGGACCTTTGAAGCGGATGCATGGCGTTCTCAAAAGCTTGTGACATTGGTAGATGATATCTTTGATGAACTTGACTTCACACGTTTTATCCTGACGTATGAGAACCCCTTTCTTGGTATAGTCGATGACTTGCATAAATATGAGCTCAACGGCATACTTAGACAGCTCAAAGCAAAGGGGATGATCGCACAGATCCAGCCTTCTGTGAAGGAAGAAGAACCGGAACTGCCAAGACAGGAGTTTGAGTATATCCTTCTTGATAATGAAGGGAAGCTTTTCGATGTGATAAAAAGTATTCCAAAAGAGAGTGTCGTTGCGTTGGACACAGAAACAACGGGTCTGGATGCAAGTCGGGACTCTCTGGTCGGTTTCAGTTTTGCCTTTGAAGAGAAGAGGGGCTATTATGTCCCTTTAGCGCATGCATATTTGGGTGTTGGTGAACAGATATCAAAAGAGATCGGTGTCAGAGCCCTCCGTGAACTTTTAGACTACAAGATAGTCGGCCATAATTTGAAGTTTGACCTAAAGTTTATCTGCCCGTATCTTGGGATCAACAGTTACCAGCCCTATGCAGACTCCATGCTGTTGGCGTGGCTGGTCAATTCGGAAAAACCTGTCGGCCTGGACAAACAGTCTGAACTCTATTTTCAGCACAAGATGATATCGTTCAAGGACACGGTGAAGAAGGGGGAGAACTTCTCCTCGGTCAATCTGGACGATGCTGCTGATTATGCGGCAGAAGATGCACTGATTACCTTTAAACTTTATCACAGATTGCTCGAACAGTTGAAGTTGCAGGGGGCAGAGCATTTGATCGAAGAAGCAAGGGATGTAGAGTTCCCTTTTATCCAGACACTCATAGAGATGGAAAATGAGGGGATCAAGATCGATACGGATTTTCTTCAGGGCTTTAAGACGGAGACAGAGGTATTACTGGATGAATTGCGTCAAAAGATATACAACATGGCTGGGGGAGAGTTTAACATCAACTCGACCAAACAGCTTGGCGTAGTATTGTTCGAGACTCTGGGTCTTCCTGTCGGCAAGAAGACAAAGACAGGTTACTCTACGGATGAGAAAGTACTCAATGCCCTGTATGATGCCCACGAGATTATTCCGGCACTTTTGGATTATAGAGAGGTGTTCAAGCTTTATTCGACCTATATAGATCCACTGTTAAGCCTAGGGCTTGAAAACGAGGATAGACGTATTCATACATCATTCTTACAGACGGGAACGGCGACAGGACGCTTGAGCTCGAAAAACCCGAACTTGCAAAATATCCCCGTACGTTCGCCGATGGGAGCCAAGATACGCCAAGCTTTTATTGCATCAGAGGGTAAGAAATTGATAGGTATCGATTATTCACAGATCGAGCTGCGTCTTCTTGCCCATTTTTCTAAAGACCCGACCCTGCTTGATGCCTTTGCACACGATAAAGACATCCACCGTCAAACGGCTGCAGCGATCTTTGGTGAAGAGGAAGCTGATAGTAAACGAAACATCGCCAAGATCGTTAACTTTGGACTGCTTTATGGAATGGGTCCTAAAAAGCTTTCGGGGGATGTCGGGGTCAGCACAAAAGAGGCCAAGGAGATCATCGAGGCTTATTTTGAGAAATTCCCGACGATCAAGACATTTTTGCGTAGCGTAGCTGACAAGGCGAAAGAGATAGGTTATGTCGAGACATTACTGAAGCGCCGACGATATTTTAATTTTGAATCAGCACCTCCAATGATGAAGGCGGCGTACGAGAGAGAATCGGTTAATACCGTATTTCAAGGCTCAGCTGCAGACCTGATCAAACTTTCTATGAATACGATATCCGATGTGATAAAAAAAGAACATTTACATGCAAAAATGTTACTGCAGATTCATGATGAACTGATCTTTGAGGTGAACGCGGACGAGGCTGAGGCCTTGGCAGAAAAGTTCAAAAATATCATGGAAGGTATATACGCGCTTGATGTCCCTTTACGTTCATCCGTCAACATAGGAAGCAACTGGAGTGAACTAAAGTAATACCATTCAACTGTAGGATTAGTTTTTCTCTGGCCCGTAACTTTGTCTTAACATTAGCAGGCTAGAATATGAAAATAATTTAAAATATAAGAGAGAAAATATGAAGCAAATATGGAATTTTTTATCGTCGATGCGCTTAACGGCCGTTCTACTGAGCGTGTTCGCCATTGCCGTTGGTGTTGCAACATTTATTGAGAGTGATTTTAGTACACAGACAGCGCAGGCTGAAGTATACAGTGCACGATGGTTCGAGGCTCTTTTAGGTCTTTTGGCGATCAATCTTTTGACTTCGATGATCAGACACTCTATGTTCAAGCAGAAAAAATGGAACATCGTACTCTTTCACGGCTCTTTTTTAGTGATTCTGCTAGGTGCCATCATTACGCGTTTTGTAGGATATGAAGGTAGCATGCATATTCGTGAAGGTGAGACTGAGAACCGTATCACCTCCCGTGAGACTTATATTCATGCGGTCTTTGAAAAAGAGAACAAGAAACATGAGTTTAAAAAGATGGTCCTTCTTTCAGAACTAAGTGAGAACTGTTTTGACGAGGATGTCAAAGTGGATGGTGAGACCGTTACCCTGCGTCTTAAGGAGTATATCCCTAATGCCGTGAGCGAGATGATCGAGGATAAGGAAAACGGAAAGACAGTCTTGGAGTTCATGATCACCGTTAATAACCAACCACAGCAGATAAAACTGGAGAAGGGATCATTCTTTGAAGCGGGCGATCTGATACTTAATTTTGGTGCAGATGTGAAGTCTGAAAAACCGATTGTCAACATCACTTTTGAAGAGGGGCAACTGCAGATGTCTCACACTATCGACTTCACGACGTTGGACATGGGTACACGAACCGGTGATAGCCTTAAAGCCAGTGAAAATAGCGCGCTTAAGACACGTACTCTTTACCAAACGGCGGGAACGAACTTCGTAATGCGAAACTTTTATCCTTATGTGAGCGAAAAGCTTGTCTCCAAAAAGGTCAAAGGAAATAGAAACCGCCTTCAAGACGGACTTCAGATGGAAGTCACGTATAAGGATGAAAAGAAAGAAGTAACGCTTATCGGGAGTTCGGGAGCAGTGGGGTTTGAGAAAATCGTGCAATTTGATGGGATGAAGGTAGCACTCTCTTACGGTGCTATCATAAGAAGACTTCCGTTTGGATTGAAACTGGTCGATTTTCAGCTTGAACGCTATCCTGGTTCTATGAGCCCGGCATCTTATGCAAGTGAAGTGATCTTAATTGACAATGAAGAGAATATCAATATGCCGTATCGTATCTATATGAACCATATCTTGGACCATCGTAACTTCAGATTCTTCCAGTCGTCATACGATAAAGATGAGAAAGGGACGATCCTCTCTGTCAATAACGATCCGGGGACATTACCGACATATATTGGATATACCATGTTGGCAATCGGTATGTTTGCTGCTTTTTTTATGCCTAATGGACGTTTTAGAAAGCTGGTCAAAAAAGGGCGTGAGTACGCACATAAGCGAGAAGGTCTTGCCAGTGTAATCTTGGCCCTTTCTCTTTTGATGGGATCACAAGAGCAGATCAAAGCGCAAGAGAACACGGATGATCTCGTGAAGACGATCACCTCGTTTGACAAGTCACATGCTGAAAATTTTGGAACGTTGATCACCCAAGACAGTTCTGGTCGAATGAAACCTCTAAACACGCTGAACACTGAGATCGTGAATAAGGTACATGGCGGGACTATAGCGGGAATGACAGCTGACCAAATGGTACTGGGAATGATGGTCCGACCTGATGCCTGGCGTGAAATCAATCTTATCAAGACGAAGAATGAAGAGATCAACAAGATATTGGGAAATGATGTAAAGAGCAAATATGCTTCCTTTTCTCAGTTTCTAGACTCTCCCGAGACATTACAGGGCTACAAACTTCAAGAACATGTTGCCAATGCTGCTCAAAAAGCACCGGCGAAGCGTAACAAATTCGATAAGGCTGTATTGAAGATAGATGAGCGTTTTAATATCGTCTATATGGTATTTACAGGATCTATCTTTAAACTGTTTGCCAAACCGAACGAAGAGAATAACAAATGGTTTGCTACGATCGAGGCGCTTCAGACATTTGGCCCTGAAGATGGTATGAAAGTGCGTGAAGCAGCAGTTGCGTATTTTATGGGGATCGAGTCCGCGCTCAAGACAGGTGACTGGAGCACTGCTGATGCAGGTATTGACAAGATAGCGCAATATCAGAAGACTTACGGGGCTGAAGTCTATCCAAGTGAACAGAAGATAGCGGCAGAGATCTTCTATAATAAATACAACATCTTCGAAGAGTTGATGCCTTTTTACCTTGTGATGGGTCTGGTCCTACTGGTACTGAGTTTTGTAAAGATCATCAAACCGAAGTTCAAACTTGAATGGTTCTCAAAATCAGCGATGGTATTTTTGATCATTTTGTTTATCTTTCATACTGTCGGTTTGATCATTCGCTGGTATATATCGGGTCATGCTCCATGGTCAAACGGCTACGAGTCGATGATCTATATTGCTTGGGCAACAGTACTTGCAGGATTCATCTTTTCGCGTAACTCTGCGATCACTTTGGCAGCAACGGGAGTACTCTCGGGGCTTATCCTTTTTGTGGCCCACCTTAACTGGCTGGACCCACAAGTGACAAACCTTGTACCAGTGCTACAGTCATACTGGCTGTCTATTCATGTATCGATGATCACGGCAAGTTACGGCTTCCTGGCTCTTGGTGCATTGTTAGGCTTTATCGCATTGGTATTGTTCGCGCTTAGAAGTACAAAGAATGAAGGGCGTATTAACCTTTCTATCTTAGAGTTGAATACGATCAATGAGATGAGCCTTATCGTGGGTCTTGTCCTGTTGACGGTGGGTAACTTCCTTGGCGGTGTCTGGGCAAATGAGTCATGGGGACGTTACTGGGGTTGGGATCCAAAAGAGACATGGGCATTGGTCAGTATCTTGTTGTATGCGGTCGTGATCCATATGCGTTTTATCAAGGCGATATACACACCGTTTGTATTTGCTGCGGTTTCTCTTTTGGTCTTCTCATCAATTGTGATGACCTATTTTGGTGTTAACTATTATCTTGCCGGTATGCATTCGTATGCCAAGGGTGATCCTGTTCCCGTACCTGATTTTGTGCCATGGACGTATGCGATCATCTTCGTTCTGATCTTAGTAGCAGCGCGTAACCATAGGATAGAGAAAGCGTAGAGTATCAACTCAGCAGGCTTTTTTTGCAGGTGGAATAGAATTTGTTTATTCTTATGTGATCTATTCACAAGAAGGATGAATTATGCAAAAAGAGTTGGATGCGATCTATGCCAATATCTCAGCGATGATGATAAAAGCTATGGACCCCCTTTGGTCGGAAGCAGTCTTGGAAGTCGAGCTTCATTCTTTGGCAATAGGGCTTTCAGGCGGTTATCTAAGATCTGTCGATAGTGAACCCTCCTCATTCACATTTCAAAGAGAAGACAAAAAGAACCTTATTAACGCTCTTATTAAACTACATCTTCAAACAGGTAAAGACGAAGATAACTGTTGGAATACCATGACTTATCATCTACATACAGATGGAAGATATAAGGTTGATTTCTCGTGGAATCAGGCTTTGGCTGATGATATAGAGAAGGTTCGTGCTGCGGGATGAAGTCAAAGGATGAGAGGGGCATATGCCCTGTACACTTCCTTATCCTCATTATACCTTCAGAGAAAGAGACTTAGGCATATCCCTTTCTCTGCATGACATCGATCACAAGGGGTAAGACATCATGGCTTTTAGTCTTACCGATGAAGTCATCCGCTCCTAATGACTCCGCTTCGCGCTTGTTGTTGTCTCCTGTCATAGAAGAGTTTACGATAATAGGAATATCTCTTGTCTGAGGGTCTTCTCTAAGAAGTTTCATTACCGTAAACCCTGACATCTCGGGCATCTCAATATCTGTGATGACTGCAGGGATGATACTTTTATCGGGAAGCTCATTGATGTATTCAAGAAGAAGTTTTCCATTATTAAAAATACGATGTTTGATATGTGACTTCTCAAAGATCTGATGCAGGTGTTTTTGTGCGACTTTTGAGTCTTCAGCGATCAATATCTCTCCATCAAGGAGTTTCTGTGGAATGACCAGGTCTTTGATGTTCTCAGGAGATTCATTCACATCTACCATAGCGGTTGGGATGACATCGGCCAATAACTGCTCAAAATCCAAAACCATACAGATACTGCCATCTTCGAGTCGAGTATCGTTGACCACCTTGGTATGGTTTTGCATATTGTAACTATCTGGTGCGTGCATGTCTGACCAGTTCTTTTTGATGACACGGTAAGCTTCCATGATGCGAAGACCGATGATGACCCCATTGAAATCACAGATCAAAAGACGGGTCTTCTTCATCTCGTCCTGAGAGATCTTCTGACCTAGCCACTCTGGCAGGTTCAATATGGGGATCTGTACACCTCTAAGGACGATACTGCCTTCAAGTAAAGGGTGTGCGGCTGGTATCTGAGTGAGAAAATGGTTCTTTGCTTCGACGACCTCACGCGTCTTGAAGACGTTTATTGCATAATAGGGAGAGTCCTCATCTGAAGAAGCTTTGAATACAAGAAGTTGAACTTCGTTGTTTCTTGCCAGCTGAGTTGCAGCATCGACGTGATCCATTATTGACATGTTTTATTCCCCAAGGTCTTGATTGATATAGGTTCGATTATAGCATAGTTTTATCTAAAGGACACTTCTAAAGTTGCGTTTTTTGGTATAATCACCTTATGAAAAATATAATCTTGTTTTTGCTTTTTTCTACTGTTATTATCGCTTCTGAATATTACTCAAAAGCTGAGCCGTATCGCTCTTATCTACTTCAGTCCAATGTCTCCGGTCTGATCGTACTGGCGGATGAGAACCTGGAGGGGAAAAAGCTCTCCGGTGAAAACTTCATTGTTATCGATGATGAGTTGGACCAAAAAGAGTTGAAACTGCTAAAGCAAAAGAAGATCAATCTTGAAAACAGTCTGAGGCTTAACGAGGAGATGTCAAAGAACCTTTTCGCGATGATAGAGAAGAAGAATCTTAATTATGAGCGTATTAAAGACCTTCCCATCAAATCAAATGTCGAAAAAGATAAAGAGTTCTTTGATCTTTCAAGTACACAAAATCAGCATCTTTCGACCCTGGAAAAGATTGAGACTATTCATTCTCAACTTAATGACACGAAGTTGCGTTTAGCTCAGCTACAACGCTCCATAAAGGACAAGCATGTAAGTGCCAAGGGGATGGTGCTGTATAAGTTGCATGTTAAAAAAGCTCAGGTAGTGAATCCCGGTACGAGTCTGGCGGAGATCGCTGATATTACCAAGGCTAAACTGACGATATTTTTGAATCTCGATGAGATAGAAGATATCAAGAAGAAAAAGATTTATCTAAATGGTCAAGAGACTGAGTACAGGATTGACAAGGTATGGCCACTGAGTGATGATGAACATATCTCATCATACAAGACGGAGATACTCATCGATGCACCACGTCAGTTCTCACAACTGTATAAAATAGAATTTAAATAAACAAGTACTAAAAGGAAAAAGATGTTAAAAGATTTAGAAAGCCAATATATTTTGCCGACATACGGGCGTAATTACACTAACTTCGTGAGCGGGAAAAATGCAGTTTTAACAGACGATACGGGGAAGGACTATATAGACTTTACATCGGGTATCGGTGTGGTAAGTGTCGGACACGGAAATGAAAAGGTCGCGGCGGCTATCTGTGAACAGGTTAGTAATATCACGCACATATCCAACCTGTATGTGATCGAACCTCAGGTTAAATGTGCTGAACGTATTGTCAAACAGAGCGGTTACGATATGCAGTGCTTTTTTGCGAACTCAGGGGCCGAAGCGAATGAGGGTGCGATCAAGATTGCACGTAAATATGGTGAAGTCGAGGGTGAGACAAAACGTTATAAGATCATTACCT
>JBFEXN010000047.1:0-11054 GCA_041562655.1 Sulfurimonadaceae bacterium | reverse complement strand
CTTCGACGCCCGCTGCAGCTGACAGTCAAGGCCAGAGAACGTTTCTTGTTGTATGGTCTGATCGTGTTGGCAACGAGAGAGGAGCCATCAATCAAGTTGTCGACATTGGTCTTCATAAGACGTACGGTAGAACCCTGAGGGATATCTCCGGCAAATACGATGGATCTGTCTTCATTGATGCCCATCATGACACGGATGACCTCATGATCGCCTTCTTGTTCTTTGACATTAAGAGGAAAGAGTAGTCCGCTGGCAGGAAGGTCTTTGATATAATCACCCAAATAAGCCTCATATAGCTCTAAAGCAGGTTTGTTGTCGATCTCATAAATGATATTTCCCTGCGATTTCGTCACCAAGCGCTCTGCACCGAACTCTTCCCAACCGGCTTTACATCCGATACTAAAATGCAGTGATTCTCCATAAAACCCTATCGCAACGGCTGAGAGATCTTCAGCTTTCCCATCAGCAAAGACAAGTGTCTGCTCAAAGCTTAGATCATCGCCGGCCAGGCCGCCGGTAATACTCACGTCCAGTACACTGTTTAGACCTCTTACCAATAAAGTTCCATTGAGCTTCAGACCATCAGTCATCACAAATATGTGGCGAAGGCCTTCTGTGGGAAATGATCTTCCCAACTCCTGTGCCCTCTCATAGAGTGTGTCATTGTCAAGATCATGTGCACTTTTGACGATGACATGGCCGGTGTCAAAACTAACGGCTGCAGCGACTCCTGGGTACTCGCTTACGACATCATCCAAGATATTCCCGGCAGTTGATGTACCCACGATATGGGCGTTGGGATATTTTTGTTTCAGCAGGGCGGTGTGATCATATTCACGAATAAGCTGTATGTCACCAAATACAAAGACAATATCAACCTCTTCGTTAACACACGCCTGTTTCGCATCGATGATCCAGTCACCGTCTTGAAAATAGAGTTTGTCAATCGTCATCATAGCTCCTTATCTTGTTTGCGAAGCGACGATGGCTTCGATCTTTTTGAAAAGTTCGTTGATATCAACAGGCTTATTGATATAATCCAGCACTCCGATCTCCTTGGCCTTTGCCAGAAAGCTCTGCTCATTAAAGGCTGTTGTCAGAATGATCTTTGCATCAGCATCAACAGATAAGATCTCCTTGGACATACTTATGCCGTCCATAATAGGCATCTGAATATCTGAGATGATGATATCAGGATTGAACTCCCGAAACATCTTCAGTCCCTCTTGACCATTTGTAGCAACATATATTGTATCAAAATCAAGTTCAAGTATCTCAATCATCTCATCACGTATGCTTGCTTCATCTTCTACATACAATAGTCTTGGCTTGTCATTCATTGTCTGTCCTCTGCTTTGATAGGTAATGTGATTTTAAACGAAGCACCTGTATCGGTGTTGTGTACATCGAGCTGACCGCCCATATTCTCCTCAACGATCATCTTGGACATATATAGACCAATGCCTGTGCCTTTTCCCTCTTCTTTACTCGTATAGTAAGGCTCAAATACCTTGTCTATGACATTTTCAGGTATACCCCCTGCATTGTCACTTATACGTATACCGATAGCCTCGTCTTGCACATCCATATCTATGTTGATCTTGCCGCCATGCACCTTGTTTTGTATGAGGGCATCTTTGGCATTGTTTATGATGTTAAGAATGACTTGAGAAAACTCGTTCTCGTAGCCGTAGACTCTATTCCCCTCCTGAATGTTTACGATAAGCTCGATACTTTGGTTATACAGTGCAGCGTCAATAAGTTCTAAAGAACTCTCTATGGCATGCTTGATGTCAAAATATTCCTTCTTTTTATTAGGTTTGAAAAAATCCCTGAAGTCATCGATGGTCGTGGACATCTTATTGATCAGTTTCGTACCTTTTTCAGTGCTCTCTTTGATCTTCTCAGGAGTCAGCAGCCCTCGCTCAAAAAAGACCTGTTGCTTCTGAAGGAGTAGGGAGAGAGCATTAAGCGGCTGCCTCCATTGGTGCGCGATATTGCCTATCATCTCTCCCATCGAAGCGAGTTTGCTTTGCTGAGCCATCAGGTGATCTTTCTGTTTACTCTGGGCTACGGCTTGTGTGATACGTTTTTCGAGGTCTTTGTTGAGACTTTGAAGTTCTAAGGACTTCTTCTCTAAAGACTGGTGTAATTCGCTGACCTGTTTTTCATGGGTTATGTCCCGTCGGATAGATGTGTATCCGACGATCTCTTTTTTGGTGTTGAACGTAGGTGATATGGTAGTGTCTACCCAGTATGATCTTCCGCTCTTTGTCTTATTCTGGATCTGTCCATGCCAAAGGGAACCTGATTGTATTGTCTTCCATAGATCTTCAAAGACCTCACTTGGCATGTTCTCATGGCGCACGATACTATGTGGGCTTCCAATAAGCTCATCTTGGGAGTAGCCGCTGATCCTTGAGAATGCTTCACTGGCATAGGTAATGATCCCCTTCGTGTCGGTGTTGGACGCGATGATGTTCTTATCAAACTGCTCTAAACGGTGGGTCAGCTCTTTATTCTCTTTGATAGCAGTCTCTGCCAGAACGATAGAGTGAATATCCATTACCGTACCCAGCATGGAGATAGGCTCATCATCTTCATTAAATCGGACATATCCCGCTTCTCTTACCAGTCGGATCGTCCCGTCTTTGCGGCGGACCTCGTGGTCAAACTCATAAGGTTCTCTTGTCTGCATCGCCCTGTTGACAGCTTCTTCAAGCCCCTGTTGATACCCATCGGGGATATAGGATTTGAAGGCTTCATAGGTCGGAGGAAAACTTTGGGGTTCCTCACCGAAGATTCGGTAGACTTCATCAGACCAGATGAGCTCACCGTTGATCATGTCCCACTCCCAGCTTCCCATATGGCTTAGTTCCTGAGCTGTTTCTAATCTTTTGGTAGTCTTTTCATTTTCAAGCAGATGATTTTTATGCTCAGTGATATCATAATAGGCCCCAAGTACACCATAGATATTCCCATCGTCGTCTATCAGCGGTACTTTGGAGGTAGAAAGCCACTCTTTCTTCCCGTCAGGTCGTGTTTGTTGCTCTTCAAAGTTGAGTTTTGCCTTGCCCGATGCCATGACTTCTCTATCATCGTCCATATATCCTTTAGCCTCATCCTTCCAAGGCATGTCATGGTCTGTCTTACCGATATAGTTATAGTCTGTGTTCCCGCTGATGTCCTTGGCAAAAAGTTTGTTATATCCCTGATAGATACCGTTGATATCTTTCCAGAAGATACGCACAGGGATATTGTCGATAATAGCATGTAAAAGGTTTTTAGATTTTTGGAGTTCCAGACTCAACTCTTTTTCTGCGGTGATGTCCCTGCAGATACCATCCATACGGATTGGCTCGCCTTCAAAGTCGTAGAAAGTCTTTGCACGCGCATGTACCCATACCCATGACCCATCCTTATGCCGCATACGGTACTGTGTGTCAAAGGTGTTAGTCTTGCCCTTGAAGTTTTCTTCTATGCTAGCCAAGACAGATGCCCTGTCATTCGGATGGACGTTAGCTATCCAGTCGGGGTCCTCGCTAAAGCATTCGTTTTCCTTGAGACCCATGATCTCTTTGAAGCGTGGTGAGAAATAGCTTTTGTCAGCTTTGATGTCCCAGTTCCAAAGCGCATCTTGAGAACCCTCTACGGCTAGGGCATACAGCTCTTTAGCCTTGAGTGCCTTATAGTAGAATCTGATAAAGACACTAACGCTCAGAAGTATCAGTAAGGCGCCTAAGAGTATCCATCTATAATCGATGTCCACTTGAGAAGAATTGATCCATTGGCTTTGTATTTTTCGTTCCTGTTCAGCGGTGATGGACGCGATGGCTTTGTTGATGATGGAGTGCAGTAAAGGTTTGTTCTTATCGACAAAAAGTGTGACCGACATGACGACGGGGGTCTTTCCGACGATCCTCAGCTCATCAAGGCCCATCTTTGGGATCATGTAACTTGCGAGTGTGTCAGACGCCAACATCGCATCATACTTGCCCGTTGATAGGCCTTTGAACCCCTCCTGGATGTTTTGGACTTCGATAAAATCCACCGTCGGGTAGGTCTTATATATATCTGCCGTATAGCCATACCCTTGGATGATAGCAATCTTTTTTCCCTGCAAAGACTCCAGGCTCTCTATAAAATGGTTATGATCGTCCAAGAACTCATGATTCATGATGATTACGATGGGATTGAGAAGGTAGGGATCGATTGGCTTGAAGTCCTTGTTTAAGACCTTATCGGCAATATCGCCAGAGACAACAGAGACTTTTCCTGCCTGGGCGATCTCTAAAGACTCACTCCAGCTCTTAGCAATACGAGGCACAAAATACAGACCCGTTTTCTCCTCGATGATATGAAGATGATCGGCGACGATCCCGATATAGTGTCCACTCTTGCTGAAGGCCTCAAAGGGAAGCCAGTTTGGATCACCGGTAAAGATCACATCTCTATTGTTGTGTATCCACTCTTGTTCATCCTCACTTAACATTAAGCCATTTGAAAAAAGGGCTGAAAAGCTTAGTGATAAGATTAATACGAGTCTTAAGACAAGGTGTTTAGAAGTCAAAAATATCATCCATAGCCTCCGCCGGAGTGTCATCGGCGACAAACACGGCACGTATCATCTGTACATTGCTACTGATAGAACTGTTAAGAAAATCGGCCGAAGGCGCACCTGTCTCAAAGACCATCTCTTTCCACATGATCAGATCGTTGATGAATGAGGTCATCATTACTGAAAGGTCTTTGCTCATCGCCAAGAAAGGTTCACTGTACTCGTCAAGGAGAGACGAAAAGTCATTCAAGGATGCTGATATGGAATACGAGTCTTGGGATACACTCAGTATGGATGCGAGTTTTTTGATATATTCGTTCATCGTATCGATATCATCCAACTCCAAAGAAGAGGATCCCATCATCATGATCTCCGTCTGCAGCTTGGAGACGATATAGTCAAATTCTTCAAGTGCATCGTTGTCAAGGAAGTCATAGGTCTGTAACGTGTCTTTGAGCATGGTGACGGAAGGAAAACTGGAGACTTTCTCAGTCTCTTCTTCGATGTGGCCACAATGGATCGCGTCTATGCCTATCTCATTATTGATCCTAGGCAATATAAAGGAGAGAAGATCACCTTTGATCTCATAAATGGCATGTGCGCAGTACTTGTTTATCATCTGGCTTATTGTATCGGAAGAGACAAGTTTCATAGTGTCCATGGTAAAGTAGAAGTTGTGTTCATCCTCTTCGACATAGACATGACATTTGTAGGATTTTTGAAGTTGAAAACTTGCGAGACGGAACATAAAACGGACAAAATCACTGAGCTTGGCTATATGGTTTTGAAACTCCAATCGCACAAGCATCGTCTCCCAAAACTGTGCCAATTCATCATCATTACTAAGAACAAAACTCAGTTGGTAACTGTAGACATTATGCGTGAAGGTATTGATGGCCTTTGTCTGGTATCCTATCGCATTACGGGAACGGATCAGCTTCGCATAGTTGTTCAAGCGGCTCAGCATGATAGCGGAGCTAAAGGGTTTTAAGACATAGTCTTCGGCTCCGGCGTACAGTATCTGTGTCTTGATCTCCTCGTCATTTTCAGAAGAGATGACGATGATCATGATGGATGGATGCGCCTTTTTGATAATACTTGTCGCTTCAAGGCCATCCATGACCGGCATGATGATATCCATGAAGACGAGGTCAATGGCTCTTTCATCACAGATGTCCACACCTTCTTTCCCGTTTTCTGCTTGGAATACCTCGACTTCAACCTCATATTTTCGAGCAAACTGTATGATCAGGCGCTCGAGCATATGGCGGTTGTCTTCAATATCATCGACGATAAGTATATTCATTATTTGACCTTTTATTTTTTAATACTGTGCTTGACTCAGCTCCGCGTTCATTTTCACACACTTGTGTAGTTAAAGGAGTGTATTGATTATTTTTCTCAAGTGCTGAAAAAAAGCTTGCTGATGGGAAAAAAACAGAGTGTATGATACTCATCTCATGTGCCTTTTGCTATAGTAAAGCGTAATTCGAAGCATGCACCTGATGCGTTGTTCGATACGTTGATGGATCCATCGAATCTCTCTTCAACGATCTTCTTGACAAGGTACAGACCGATCCCATTACCATCCTCTTTGGTCGTAAAGTCAATGTTAAAGATATCTCCCATCACATTCGTTGGGATACCACCGGCATTGTCTTTGATCGTGATCACACCTTCGTATTCATTGCGTGAGACTTCGACAGAGATCCTTGCATCGGCTCTTTTTTGTCCGTCAAATTCCTCTTTTGCGTTGTTGACAAGGTTGAGTATGACCTGTTGAAACTCGTTCTCAATACCGTGCAGAGAAAAATCTTCTATGATGATGACCTCGATATTGATCCCCAGTGACTTAAAGGACATATCCAAGAATCGTGATATCTCCTGTGCCACCTTTTCAATCGAGAAGTCTTTTGTCTTTGTATCACTCTTGTAAAAACCTAAAAAGTTGTCCATGGTCTCACTGAGGAATTTGACCCTGTCCGTTCCTTTTTTGACAAAGTCTTTGACATACGTTTTGCTCAAAGGCTGATACTCATACTCCATACCCAGGTCTTCGATTAAAAGGTTGAGATAGTGAAGGGGCTGCTTCCATTGATGGGCGATGATATTGACCATCTGTCCTACCTCGGAAGACTTGTTCTGTTCTATCAGCAGGGCTTCTTTGGCCTCACTCAGTGCGACCTCTTCTTCAATACGATCCTCAAGGTAGAGCTGATATGCCTCGAGTTCTCTTTTTTGCATGATACGTTTTTTAATGAGGTTAAGACGGTTCTCAAGTCTATCAATCATGACCGGTTTTAGCAGATAATACTCGACACCCAGACCGATGGCCTCAAGTAGATACTGCGAGTCTTCAAAGGCGGAAGTGATGATGATCGGGATCTCCTGATCCGTATCACGTATCTTTGTGATCATCTCAAGTCCTGACATCAATGGCATCTGAATATCCGTTATGATGATATCAGGCAAGACGTTTTGGTACTTTTCTAGCCCTTCATGACCGTTTGAAGCAAGATGTATCTCATCGACGTAGAGCTGTAAGATATCGACAAACTCCTCTTGTATGTCGATCTGGTCTTCAACATATAAAACAGAGATGTGCGCATTGATGTTGAAGGTATCAAAGGGTTTCAACACTTTCCTCCTGTTTACCGTCAAAGTGCTCTTTTATCGCGAGAAACTCAGCTAAGTTGTGCATGAAAAGGTCGATAAGTTTAGGATCGAAATGTTTTCCTCGACCCTCTTTGAAAAGGTCAAGTATCTGCTCCAGCGGCCAGGCTTTTTTGTATACTCTGTCGTGCCCCAAGGCATCAAAGACGTCAGCGATGGCAGTGATACGGCCATACAGATGTATCTCGTCACCTTTTAGACCTCTTGGGTAACCTGTTCCGTCCCACTTCTCATGATGCTCCATCGAGATGATCGCAGCTGTCTTTAACAGAGGCTGGTTTGAGTTCTTGAGCATTTCGTAACCCAACTCGGCATGGGTTTTCATGATCTCAAACTCTTCATCGGTCAGTTTGCCCGGTTTATTCAAAATATTGTCAGGTATCCCGACCTTACCGATATCATGCATAGGAGAAGCCATCTTGATCTCTTCTGCCTCCTTGAGTGGTAAGCCGCATTTCAGGGCTAAAAGCTTTGAGTATTCAGCAACGCGCTTGACATGGTCTCCCGTCTCTTTGGAACGTGTCTCTCCGATGGCGCCCATCGTGGAGATGACCTCTTTTTGTGTAGAGACGATCTCACGGTTTAGATGGATCTGTTCGCTGATATCGACATAAAAACAGAGTACTTCATGTGGGTTCCCCTGAGTGTCTAAGATAGGGACGAAAGAGGAGATGAGGTAAATGGACTTGTCTTGGACGTCTTTATGTTTGATCAAGCCCTGCCAGCTCTGTTTATTCTGTATGGACTGACGTACATCTGTGTCTAGCTTCTCAAGGCAGGTCTTATCGACGAGAGAGAGATATGAACTTCCGAGTATACTGGACTCATCCAGGCCCAACAGTTCTGTAAAGGCATCACTTGCCATTGATATGGTCCCGTCTATGGTAGTTCGACAGAAAAGACTGCTCTTTTTCAAGGCATTTTCGTATTCATAGATAAACTGGATCTTTTCGCTTAAGGTCTGAGCGCTCGAATGCAGTTTACTCTCAAGCTGCTGCTTGTCCAATTCTACTTGTGTGACGTCATTACGGATGGAGATAAACTCTTCTATCTCATTATCCGTGTTTAGCACAGGGATGATCGTCGAATCGACATAGTAAGCCGAACCGTCTTTTGCGCGGTTCTTGATAGTCCCATACCACTCTTTCTTAGCCAATATCGTGCTCCATAAGTCCTTAAAGACTTCATCTGTCGTGTCAGGATGCCGGACGATATTGTGTGAGCGACCTATCAGCTCTTCTTTGGAATAGCCGCTTATCTTGCAAAATGGCTCGTTGACATAGGTGATAATACCGTCTTTGTCTGCCTTGGATACGATGGAGTTCTTATCGACTGCCTCTTTGTATTGGGATAGAAGTTTTTTACTTTGTTGAAGGTGTTTGGCATTGATAATATTGACAGAAGCCTTTTCCAAGGTCGAGAAGAACTCATTGAGGTGCACCGGTTTGAGCAGGTAATAGTGTATTCCCAACTGGATCGATTCCATAAGGTATTGTGTGTCATTAAAGGCAGAGGAGATGATGATAGGCACGTCTGGATTTATCTTTAAAATGGCACGGCTCATACTTATCCCATCCATCAGAGGCATACGGATGTCAGTGACGACAACGTCGATTTGGTGCTCGTTAAAGAGTCTGAGGCCTTCTTCACCGTTTGTGGCTACATAAAGTGTATGGACCTCATTTTGCAAGATGTCTACGAACTCATCTCGTATGATCGCTTCATCTTCAACATACAGTAAGCTTATCTCTTCTAATGGAGTTCTTTTCATGTGTGCACCTTGATGGTTTTAACTATTATATTATAAAAAAAAGCAAAAGAAAAAAATAGTGGACAAAAGAGGACAAATTCAGATCAACTGATTACGGAGGGCATACCGTATAAGTTCCGCATTGCTATGCATGTTCAGCTTCTCAAGTATTCGTTTGCGGTAGGTGCTTACCGTCTTTGGTTTTAGCTCATATTTACAAGCGATATCGGTGGGCTTTATCCCCTTGGCCATATCGATAAAGACTTCCATCTCTCTTTTTGAAAGGTCTTTGTGTCGTGTTCCTTCTATCTCGTTACACACGAGGTTGGCTTCGATCTTTTCCAATAGCTCCTTGTAGATGAAAGGCTTGGTGATATAAGCATCGATCTTGAGGTCGATCGCTTGAAGCAGCATATCGACCTCAGTGTGGGCCGAGATAAACAGGGCCAGTACCTCATGGGAGTTCTTTCGTATCTCACGTAACATCTCAAGACCACTCATACAGGGCATCTGGATGTCAGTCAAAATAATATCTGGCTTGTACCTTTGAAAAAGCTCCAGGCCTTCACATCCGTTCTTTGCCTCATAGACATAGTTGAAATCAAGTTCGACCATAGAACGCAAGGCTTCTCTGGCTTCGCCATCATCTTCGACAATGAGTATAGTAAGTTCTTTGTAGGCAGGGGTAGTGTTCATGGCATTGATTGTGACAAAAGAGCGTTAAGTGTGGATATATCGTGGAAAAAATCGATAAAAAGAGGGATGTCCAAAACCTCAATAGGGTTTTGAACGACCAAGACTATAGCGCTTTCGACATGATGCGGTTCATACGAGAGATGAACGCGGCAGTGTCCGTGATCTCCATACCCTCGAAGATCTTAGCCTGGTCAAGCAATACATGGGCTGCATCGTTGATCAGGTTTTGATCGGCAGAGTCTTTCAGCTTTGTAAGGATCTCATGCTTAGGGTTGATCTGTAATATAGGTTTGATAGGAGGCATATCACCCGCATTACCCATTTGAGCCATCATCTGTGCCATCATATAGCTTGGGTCCTCTTTGTCTATTTTAAGGCATACTGGCGAGTCAGTAAGGTCAGATGTGATCTCGACTTCTTTGACATCCTCGCCCAAGGTCGCTTTGAACTCTTTTAAAAGGGTATCGAACTCTTTGGATGTCTCTTCCTCAGCCTTTTTCTCTTCTTCGCTCTCTTCAAACTTCGCATCGGCAACATTGACGAACTTATACTCTTTGTACTCGTGTACCATTGGGAAGACGATCGTATCGATCTCCTCGTTTAGGATAAGTACATCGATATCTTTTGCCTTGAAACGTTCCAATGAAGGTGAGTTTTTAAGCATAGAAAGTGCCATCTTACCTGTAAGGTAATAGATCTCTTTCTTCTCTTCGTCTACATTCTTGACAAACTCTTCGATAGTCGTCTTCTCGTCAGACTTAAGTGTGTTGAACTGAAGCAGTTCAAGAAGTTTTTCACGGTTGCCCATGTCAGAGTAGATACCCTCCTTAAGACAGTTACCAAACTCAGCGTAGAACTTTGCGTATTTGTCAGCATCTTTTTTCATCATCTTGGAAAGGTCAGAAAGGACTTTTTTGACTGATGCGTTCTTGATCTTTGACATAACCGGGTTCGACTGCAAGATCTCGCGGCTGACGTTCAACGGAAGGTCTTTTGAATCGATCACACCACGCAAGAAACGTAGGTAGGTCGGCATAAGCTCTTTCTCATCGTCGGTGATAAAGACACGGTTGATATAGAGCTTGATCCCCGTTTGATAGTCAACACGGTAGAGGTCCATAGGCGCTTTTTCAGGGATATAAAAGAGGGTAGTGTACTCGATAGCCCCTTCCGCCTTGTTGTGCATCCATGTGATCGGTTCACCGGAATCGTGTGAGATGCTTTTGTAGAAGTCTTTGTACTCTTCATCTTTGATCTCAGACTTTGCAATCGTCCAAAGGGCATTCGCTCTATTGACCTGCTCGTTCTTGATCTCAGTCGAGGCAGGTTTTGTCTCATTACCTTCCTCATCTTTCTCAGCAGCGACGTAGTGCTCCT
>JBFEXN010000046.1:0-11064 GCA_041562655.1 Sulfurimonadaceae bacterium | reverse complement strand
CAAAGACGAGACAGAGACTGACCTTTTTGGTGAGCAAGCTGTTCTTTGTGGTGGAGCTGCTTCACTTGTTCAAGCTGGTTTCGAAACACTTACTGAAGCGGGTTACGCTCCAGAACTTGCATACTTCGAATGTCTACACGAGCTTAAGCTTATCGTTGACCTAATGTTCGAAGGTGGTATCGCTGATATGCGTTATTCTATCTCTAATACAGCTGAGTACGGTGATTATGTTTCTGGTAAACGTGTTATCAATGCTGAGTCTAAAGCAGCGATGAAAGAGATCCTAAAAGAGATCCAAGACGGTCGTTTCGCAAAAGACTTTATCCTTGAAGGTCAAGCGGGTTATCCTCGTATGAACGCTGAGCGTAACAACGCACAAGCTTCATTGATCGAGAAGACAGGACGTGGCCTTCGTGAGATGATGCCATGGATATCTGCAAACAAAATCGTAGATACTTCTAAAAACTAAAATAGCGACGCACTTGCGGCGTTGCTTCCCTCGTCGCGTACCGATGTACGCTTCCTTACTCAGACCCTTGCCATACCATCACTTTTTTAGTTTGTACAAATAATCATGTACATTTTTTTATTGTTCTTCTATGGAACAGCGCATGGGAAAACCTTCTTTACGTGCCTGTTTCTCGACGGTTTTGGCTTTTGTCTCGGCGATCTCATAGGTGTAGATACCGCATAATCCTTTACCCTTGGTGTGGATATCTTTGGTTATGTTGTTCGCCTCTTCGAGCGTCTTGTGAAAGACACCACTGATAATGCGCAAGCAGAAATCCCATGAAGTGTAATCATCGTTTAGCATATAGACGATATACATCTTCGGTTCGTCGAGATGGTTGATCGTGCTGGTTTGAACTTCAATGGCCAAGGGTGTCTCTTTCTTATATACAATTTCAAGAGAATCATTACAGAACTTTGGTTTAAAGAAGCTAAAAGAAGTTAGCGTGGGAAATTGTAGGCAGATTGCCCTTTATTATGGCACTGTTATTGCTTTAGAGGTATAATTAGCAAAAAGATTTTGAGGTATTTTTATATGGGAATAGTTATTACAGTGACATCAGGTAAGGGTGGGGTTGGTAAGTCTACCACCTTGGCAAATCTTGCCGTTGGTATGGCCGATGAAGGCAAAAGAGTGGTTGCGATCGATTTTGATATTGGTCTTAGAAACCTGGATATGCTTTTAGGTCTAGAAAACCGCATTGTTTACAATGTCATCGATGTGATGGAAGGCAAATGTAACCTTTCCCAGGCACTTATCAATGATAAGCACAGTAAAAACCTTTATTTCTTACCGGCATCCCAGACCAATGATAAAAATATCTTGGATAAAGAGAAGGTAAAAACGCTTCTTGAGACGTTGAAAAAAGAGTTTGACATCATTTTACTGGATTCTCCGGCCGGTATTGAAGGCGGATTCGAACATGCAATCGCATTTGCGGACCGTGCCTTGGTCGTTTCGACGCCTGATGTTTCATCTGTGCGTGATGCTGACAGGGTTATTGGAATCATAGATGCGAAGAGTGAAAAAGCGCAAAAGGGTGAAGAGGTGATCAAACATGTCATCATCAACCGTATAAAACCTGAATTGGTTGAGCGTGGGGATATGCTTAACACAGATGACGTACTGAACATCCTAGCACTTCCTTTGATCGGTGTTGTACCAGATTGTGAAAGGGTCATCTCCTCTACTAATATGGGTGAACCTATCATCCGTGATGACAAAGCACAGTCGGGCGAGGCTTATCGTCGCATCTCAAGACGTATCCTGGGCGAAGAAGTAGAATACCTCGATCTTAGCGTCAAAAAGGGTTTCTTCAAAAGGTTGTTTAAATGAGCATCTTTACAAGCCTTTTTGGTAAAAAATCATCTTCTGCCAATGTTGCGCGTGATAGATTGAAGCTGGTATTGGCACATGAACGTGCTTCCAATGCTCTTCCTTACATGGATGAGATGAAAGCGGAGATCATGGAAGTCATCAAAAAATACACACAGGTCAAAGACATACAGATATCGTCAAAGAACAATCAAAACATCGACGTACTTGAGATGGAAATCATCCTTAAATGACAAAGCCGAAGGGAAGAAAGAAGCGTTCAAAAACAACATGGGCTATCTATGTCCTTGTCGCCTCTTTGATCATCCTCTTTATCGGTGTCATCGCCATATCTGCTTATAAGAAGGGATATAAGGATGCGAGAGATTCGATTGAGTCAAGGTATCAAAAAGAGCAAGAGAAACAAAAAAAACTTTTGGCTGAGATCACTGATATTGCTGCACCGAAAAACGATCTTGTCGGACGTCTGAAGAATGTTTTGAGCAAGGAACAGACCAAAGAAGAGAGTGTATTCAAGCACGAGATCGACACGAAGCATGAGTTTGATACGAATACTCTAGGTCGTCCGCCAAAGGGCCCGAAACGGGAAGTAAGTAAACAGACTGTGTACAGCAGTTTTAAAAAACCGAAATTGGCGATCATCATCGATGATGTCTCCTTCGCCCATGACGTAGCATCGATCAAAGCATTAAAGATGCCGTTGACAATGTCGTTTTTACCACCGAGTCCGGCGCATCCAGACTCGGCAAGACTGGCATCTCGAGAAAAACTTTACATGGTACATCTGCCCATGGAAGCGATGCATTTTTCAGCGGAGGAACCGATCACTCTGCGTGTAAGTGACACAAAAGAGGTCATCCGTGAACGGGTACAACAAGTCAAAGACCTGTTTCCCAGGGCCTATTATGTCAACAATCACACAGGTAGCCGTTTTACTTCAGATGAACGTGCGATCAAAGATCTGATACTTGCTTTAAAAAAAGAGGGGATAGGTTTCTTGGACAGCCGGACAACAGCCCAGACAAAAGTTCCGCAAGTGATGGAATCCTTGGGCAAACCCTATATTGCAAGGGATGTCTTTTTAGATCATGAATCGGATGTCACCTATATACAAGAACAGATCAAAAAGGCGATCGCGAAAGCGAAAGAACATGGGTCGGCCATTGCCATAGGGCATCCAAGAAAAGAGACTCTACAAGCCTTGAAGAACTCCAAAAGAGTACTTCAAAGCGTCGAACTTGTCTATATCAACAAGGTGATCTAGATGAATGTATCGGAAGTCTTGTCCGGCTTGCCTTCCGAGTTTTCAACACTTCAACAAGCTCCAAGCAAGATCTTCTATAGGGGAAACACAGGTTTACTTGAGCATATTAAAGTCTCTATTGTAGGATCAAGAAAAGCATATCCCTATTCACGTTCTGCCGTTAAGATATTAGCCGCGGAGTTGGCAAAGAGAGAGGTCTGCGTAGTAAGTGGTGCAGCCATGGGGATCGATGCGATCGCACATGAAGCCGCATACCCAAAGACAATCGCCGTCTTGGCCAATGGCTTGGATATTTCCTATCCCAAGGTCAACACAAAACTTTTATCTAAGATGGCTGACAATGCTCTTCTTTTAAGTGAATATACCGATGGCACAGCGGCAAAACCTTACAGCTTTGTACATAGAAACCGTTTGGTTGTCGCCCTGGGGGAGGTCCTTGTCATCGCACAGGCTGATATTGACAGCGGAAGCATGCGAAGCGCTGAGTTTGCCTTGGAGATGGGTAAAAAGATATACGTCTTGCCCCATCGTCTGGGTGAGAGTGAAGGAAGCATGAAGCTTCTGTCCGAAGGAAAGGCAGAGTTGATAACAGACATAAAAGCCTTTGCTGATATGTTTGGTAAGATAGAAGCGGTCAGTGATGCGTTTTTGACTTTTTGTGCAGCTACCCCGACGTATGAAGAGGCACTTGCTTTTGATGCGCAAAGACTTTTTACTTACGAACTGGAAGGAAAGATACAAGTCATACAGGGAAAGGTATTCCTGCTTTAGAGGGGGACAGGCTACTCTTTGTATTCGTGTGAGAAGTTCTCCGTGATCTCATAGCTTGTCTGAATCGCCTCAGAGAGTTTTTCCTCTGAAAGGGAAAGTCTGTTTAAGATGATCTCGATCTCTGTGGTATCAAACTGTTCAATGGCGCAGACAAGTTTAAATATCTCACCCATTTGTCCCTCTTTAGTTGTCAGTGTATTAATGATCTCATCATCTACATTGAGTTCATTCAAGACATCTTCCAAAGGGAGGTTCAAGAGTGCCTCGATAAGAGAGAGTAGACCGATAAAAGATGCTTTTTCAAGATTTTCTTTGCTGCAATTGTCTTTACAGACATTTTGATACAGGGTCTTCATCATGTTTGAGCGGGTTTGTGCGAGGTGCAAAAGAGGGTTCTCTATGCCTTTCGGGCTCTTTGATGTGGCGTACGAGGTCAAGAGCAACCATGATCTCAACTGACTCGGTCCAAGAAGCATGACGGCCTGTCGGATAGACTTGATTGAAGCTTTGAAGCTAAATGACGCGGAGTTGATAAAGCGTAAGAGTTGAATGGTGAGCGCGGCATTTTGTTCGAAGGCTTGGCATATCTCGTTCACAGGTGCATTGTCCTGGAGTTTACGGATGAGTTGTAGGATGAGCATCTGTTTGGGGTCGAGGTTTTTATTTTCGATGATATCCGGTTTTGCAAAGAAAAATCCTTGAAAAAGAGTACAGCCAAGTCTTTTATATCTGTCAAACTCTTCCTGCGTCTCAACTTTTTCGGCCAGTAAGGTAAGATCGAATCTTTTGAAAAGAGGAAGGAACTTATTCAGCTTTTTTTCGCAGAGTGCTGGGATGTCTAGTTTCAAGATATCGACGTATTCAAAGATCGGCTGAAAGTTTATAAAATACTCTTTTGAGCAATCCGCATCATCCAGTGCAAAGCGGTACCCGTGTTCATTGAGTGATTTGACACGTTGGATAATGTCTTCATTGATCGTTATGTTCTCAAGCAGTTCAAGGACAAACTTCTCCTTGGGGATTGAGAAAATCATCTCATTCATCAGCATGTCTTCATCAATATTGATAAAAGCAAATGCGTCACCGACAATATGCTCCAGGTTTGTAAAATTGAGGGTGTTGACCAGGACCTGAGCTGTCGCAGCATGGTCATCAACGACCGAAGCGGAGTCTTTATCATCGGCACTGCGATACAAAAGCTCATAAGCATACGTCTTAGAATTGATGTCAAGGATAGGTTGGCGTGCAAAGTAAAGAGTTTTAGACATCGGTTCCGTTCATCTCAGAGATAAATATTAAAAATTTATGATAACACATAAGATGTTAAAAGAACGCTAAAACAACAGCTGTGAAAAGCGGTTAAATATAAGTTTCAGTTTTCTAAAACAGAATGGGTGTTTCGGTGAAAGGATAAGCCCTTCTCGTAGCCGAAGTAAAGATTTTTTATTGACAGGACACCTCTTGTTCTGTGCAAAGTTTTCGACTTAAAAACATTCTCTTTATAGGATTAGCATAGCATCACCGTAGGAGAAAAATCTATATTTCTCTTTGATGGCCTCTGCATAGATATATTGTGCTTTTTCAATGCCGACAAAGGAGGCGACAAGCATCAAAAGGGTCGACTTTGGAAGGTGAAAGTTGGTCAAGAGATGATTGATCCGCAGGGGAGGATTGTTGGGGTGAAGGAAAAGATTCGCCTCACCTTCACTT
Source organism: Sulfurimonadaceae bacterium (assembly GCA_041562655.1). Lineage (GTDB taxonomy): Bacteria > Campylobacterota > Campylobacteria > Campylobacterales > Sulfurimonadaceae. The sequence continues at coordinate 5,473 of JBFEXN010000046.1, read as the reverse complement.
TTATGATGACGTATATAATACTCTACGGTACGTGTCACCGTGGTCCCAATCGCAAGAATCTCTTTGTCTGAGTCAATGATCTCAAGTGCCTTTGGAGGGATATGATAATACTCAGAATGCATGGGATGATCTGTTATGGTCTCGGCTTCCACAGGTTTAAATGTCCCCGCACCTACATGCAGTGTTAAAAACTCAAGAGGATGTTTAGACTTTAGGGCATCAAAAAGCTCGGGTGTAAAGTGCAGGGAGGCTGTGGGAGCGGCAACGGCCCCTGCGTTTTGTGAGAAGACGGTCTGATACTCTTCTTCGTCGCTGGAGTTGTCTTCACGCTGCATATACGGCGGAAGAGGGATGTGTCCGATCTCGTCCAAGATAAGGATAAGCTCTTCAAAGGCTAGGGTCGTGTTGTTCTGAAAGAAGCTGACGACACGAGAACCGTCTTCCTCAAGCCGGATGACTTTGGCGACCAGCCCGGCATCAAAATAGAGTTCAGTCGCTTCTTTGACCTTTCCGCGTATCAGGCAGGAGACTTGCGTAGCGTTCAGAGGCTTGTTGATCAGAAGTTCCACCTTGCCACCGGAAGTCTTTTTACCAAATATCCTGGCTTTGATGACCTTTGTGTCGTTGCACAAAACAGCACACTCTTTCGGCAAAAAGGCATTGATCTCGGAGAAGATTGTGTGAGTGATACTCCCGTCTTTACGATCATAGACGAGGAGTTTGCATGAATCGCGAGGGGTGACAGGCTCGGTAGCGATCAACTCCTGGGGAAGAGTGTAATCATAACTCTCTGTCTTTAGGGGATCCATCAGGCTGTTGCTGTCTTTTTTTCTTCGTCTTGGTCTTCATCATCCTCTTCCTGAAGAGGCGGTGCCGGGTTGACAACTCTTACGATAAGGATAGAAAGACCGTAAAGAATGATCAACGGACCAGCCATCAGAAGTTGGGTCAAGACATCTGGCGGTGTGAGCATCGCTGCTACGATAAAGATGATCAAAACAGCATATTTGAAAAAGTCTCGCATCATACGGTCATCGATAAGCCCTAAAAGAGCAAGGAAGTAAGAAAAGACCGGAAGTTCAAAGGCAAGACCAAAACCAAACATGATCTTTGTAAAGAACCCGACATAATCCTCAATGGTGATCAAGGCTGCATAATTACTGGTATACCCGAAGGTGATCAGAAACTCAAAGCCGTAAGGCACAACGACGTAATAAGCGAACATGACACCGATGGTAAACATGATCGTTCCGCCAAAGATGAAAGGCAGCAGTGTCTTTTTTTCGTTTGCATACAGACCCGGTGCGACGAAGAGCCAGATCTGCCATAGCATAACAGGAATGGAGAAAAACAGTGCCGCGAAGAAAGAGACTTTTATGGCGACGAAAAATGTCCCTCCCACCTGAGAGGTGACAAGCTTGTTTCCTACGGCATGGGTGCCATCGGCATTGACGATACTTCCCAGGACATCACGAAGGGGTTGATCCATCCAATGCATGATATACTCATGAAAGTAAAAGCACACGGCAAAAAGGACGATCAGGGTCGCAACCATGATCATAAGGCGTTTTCTTAATTCAACAAGATGGGGGCGTAGATCATCAAACATTAAGACTTATCCTCTTCTTCTTTCTTTTTTTTCTTCTTTTTTTTCTTCTTTTCAAAGGTAACGGTTTCAGGTGTATTTGACGCGGAGTTTGCGGTAACTGCATTCTCAGTTGAGCCTGTTTTTGTCGTAGTCTTGCTTACGGTATCATGCACATAATCAAACTCATCATCAAGATTGGCCATTGAAGTGACCTTGTTCAGTTCATTGCTTGCTGACATCAGGTCCTGTTTGTAGCTTAACGCCTCTTGTTTTAGTTCTGAGACATGGAGTTCTTGTTCAAGTGAGTCTTTGGCATTGGCTACGGTCGTTTTCATCGATCTAAAGAACTTTGCGATGTTGACCATCGTTTCAGGAAGTTTGTCTGGTCCCAGAAAGATGACAGCGACAACGGCGATGATCATGATTTCGGCAAAGCCCATTCCAAACATATCTGTATCCTAAAAATATTTTTGAGATTTTAGCCAAATCCAGTTTAAAAGTTCTTGACCGAAACTCCAAACAAGAAAGGAATAGTCTTTGCTGGGAGAGTGACGTTTTAGTACTTAAGATTGGTTGGGTTGAAAAACCTCAAATTATGACGATGCTACTTTAAATAAGAATAGGGAGTTGATTATGGTCGCTCAAGTCAAAGTCGGTCTGTTTGTCTTTGCTGTTGCCGTTTCAGTTGCTTCAGCACTTACTGTATTGAGCCACGCGAATCTGGTCGGTTAGTGCTCGATTAATTTTGTATAAAGAGTGCAATCTCATCACTGAGTAAAAAGTTTGGATTATAGGCTCGGTTATTTAAGAGAATGAGCTTGTTTTCGCTTAAGAGCAGGTTGACCTGTTCTAACTCAGCGTTTGAGAGTGTACTCATGTCTATTCCGACGCAAGAACGCAAACCTAAAAACAACTTTTCTGTCTTTAAATCGTCCTCACTTAAGTCTTCAACACTTATGTCCAAAGGGTTTTGGATGTATGCTTCAATGTCAGTTGTCGGATAAAAACGTTTGTCTTTTAACATGCCGACTGCTCCCGAACCGACACCCATATAGTCCTCTAGCTTCCAATATCCGATATTATGTCTGCAACGGTACTTTCCAAAGTTTGATATCTCATACTGTTCGAAGCCTCGCTGTTTGATACTGTCCATAAAGAAGGTAGAGAGTTCAAGCCTCTCTTTGGCGACTTCAGGATGGGCTTGAAAGAGTGTGTTCTCCTCAATGGTCAATGCGTAAGCAGAGATATGGTCGATAGGAAGAGAAAAGGCAGTTTCAATATCATGTTCCAGGAGTTCTTTGGTATCCATTTTCGTCGCATAGATCAGGTCAAGTGAGATATGTTCAAAGCCGATTTCCTTCGCCTTGTTAACGGCCTTGATAGCCTGTTCCGAATTGTGTTCTCTTCCCAGGAACTTGAGTTTGGTGTCATTGAAGCTTTGGACTCCGAAGCTCACTCGTGTACAACCAAGTTCTTTCATCCCTGCCAGCCAGGCTGTACCTGCCGAATTCGGATTGGCTTCAGTGGTGACCTCTGCACCGTCTTCGAGGTAGGGTCTCAAAAGGGAAAATATCTTTTGGTAGAGTTCTGGCGCTACGGTAGAAGGTGTCCCTCCCCCTATGAAGACCGAAGAGATCGACTTCTCTTTGGCATCAAAACGTTCCAGTTCATACAGCATCTGTTGATAAAGAGCGTCCATGTATGCTTTGATTTGATCAAACTTGTCAACATAAGAGTTGAAGCTGCAGTAGTGACATTTACTGTCACAAAAAGGAATGTGGATATAAAGTAAAATAGTTCATTCCTCTTCAATTGCTATTAATGCATATTTTTGTAAAATTCTATCACAAATTTTCTCTGTTAACAGCAGGGAAGGAAAAGCGGAAAAATATGGAAAAAATATATCGACCTAATGTCGCTGTTATCGTACTTAGTGCGGAGTATCCGAAAAAAAAGGATGTTCTTATCGCTGAACGAAGTGATCTGACAGACATTTGGCAGTTTCCTCAAGGTGGTATCGATGAGGGAGAGAGTGCAGAAGAGGCCCTTTTCAGAGAGCTTGAAGAAGAGATCGGAACACGTGATGTGAAGATCATTTCTGAATATCCTGAATGGATCTCGTATGACTTTCCTCCGCATATAGCAAAAAAGATGAAACCTTATGCGGGACAGACACAGCGCTACTACCTTGTTCAGTTGAATGAGAGTGCTGAGATCGATCTTGATACAGAGGTCCCAGAGTTTTCTGATCATAAATTTGTCAGTTTTGTAGAACTTTCAGACCATATAGCACACTTCAAGCGTCCTGTATATGAGAAGGTTCTTGATTATTTTAAAGAAGAAGGGTACTTTTAATGCTAATTGTACAGAAGTTCGGTGGGACAAGTGTTGGTGACTTGGACCGCATCCAAAACGTAGCAAACCGTATTCAAAAAACGGTCAATGAAGGGCATCAGGTCGTCGTTGTCGTCTCTGCGATGAGTGGGGAGACAAACAAGCTTGTGGGGTATGCTGAACATTTCAGTGCCAACCCCTCAGCCGCAGAAGTGGATATGCTGTTAAGTTCAGGAGAACGCGTAACAGCTTCTCTTTTGTCAATAGCACTAAACGAGATGGGTCATCCGACCGTAGCGATGACAGGGCGCCAAGCCGGTATCGTGACAACTTCGAAGCATACCAAGGCGAGAATCGAGAACATCGACTCTACCAATATGCAAAATGCTATTGATGCCGGAAAGATCGTCGTCGTAGCCGGTTTTCAAGGTGTTAATGAAGAGGGTATGGTCACAACACTGGGTCGCGGCGGTTCTGACCTTTCAGCAGTTGCTATTGCAGGTGCACTTAAAGCAGACCTGTGTGAGATATATACGGATGTAGACGGTATCTACACGACAGATCCACGTATTGAACCAAAAGCGAAGAAGATCGAGAAGATCTCTTATGAAGAGATGCTGGAGATGGCTTCACTTGGCGCAAAAGTCTTACAGAACCGTTCTGTTGAGATGGCAAAAAAACTTAATGTAAATCTAGTAACACGTTCAAGCTTCTCGGATGAAGAGGGAACATTAATCACGAAGGAAGAGAATATTATGGAACAACCATTAGTAAGCGGTGTCGCATTAGATAGAAACCAGGCACGTGTGAGTTTGATCGGTGTAGCTGATCGTCCGGGAATCGCGGCTGATATTTTTAATACATTAGCGGATGACGAGATCAACATAGATGTTATCTTACAGACGGTTGCACATGACGGCACAACGAACATCGACTTTACAGTTCCGATCAACGAGATTGAAAATGCAAAAAACATCGTCAAATCTTTTGTAGAAAAAGGTGAGATAAAAAGCACGGACTTTAATGATTCAATTGCCAAAGTATCGATTGTTGGTGTCGGTATGAAGTCACATGCAGGCGTCGCAGCAAAAGCCTTTTCGACAATGGCAGCGGAAAACATCAATATTCGTATGATCTCCACTTCTGAGATCAAGGTCTCTATGGTCATCGAAGAGAAGTACAGTGAATTGGCTGTACGTGCACTTCATAACGCTTTTGAACTAGACAAGTAGAAACGATATAGATGCAGCAACTCTTAAAATGGACACTTGAGACTATTCGCGCAGATGAAGCGATGATGAGCTGGCTTGAAGAGCAGCGTTTCGAGTGGACCGCTGCGGCGGCACAAGCTATTAGTCAGATCGTAGATGGTCGTACGGTGATCTTGGTGACTGATCATGAACGAAAATGGTTTGGTCACTACATCTCATCGTCACTGAACAAGCCGACACTGGACAGACCTATCATCCCGATGGTGTGCCTTGATCAACTTTATCCTTATTATGACACGATCACCGGCGGTGAGAAGATCGATGTCTTGACGGATATGTT
>JBFEXN010000045.1:0-11177 GCA_041562655.1 Sulfurimonadaceae bacterium | reverse complement strand
ATTGGCAGAGTCTTGGCCACTGCCATGATGATCCAAGAGTTGAAGTTGTACATTGATTTTCTCGTAATCATGAAGTCTTTCAAGTTCTTTAGTAAGCCATTTTGCCTCATCCATAGTTAGATTTAGATCAGTGATCAAGATGGCAGCATCTTCTTTTTTTATTTTTATGATCTCTAAGATCTCATTTAGTTTTTCACTGACTTCGGCACCATAGTTGGCATTAAAAAAGACAATGTCTCTGTAGGCCTCTTTCATGACTAATTGACAACTGTACCCATCGAGGTCGATGTGTGAGAGGTGATAGATCGTATTGTTAAGCTTGGTCATTGTCTGCCTTTATGTTGTGAGTTCTGTATTGCATGAATTGTTTTATCTTTTATAGCTCTATCGAGACACTACCCATGACTTCAAACTTCGCATTGCTGTCGATCTCCGCGTGGGAGAGAACAACGACTTCAAGGTTGAAGCGTTCGAAGATTTCCGCCAGCGGTTTTCTAAGCTGCGGATCGACGATGAGAATGACGGGTGAGACACCCTGTTGTAAAAGTGTACTCGCCTTGTCACTGATACCTTGGATAAGAGCATTGATCTCTCCTACATTGAGTAAAAGGTTACGCAGGCCATCTTGCTCGTTTGATTTCTCAAGGATCTTCTGTTCGGTCGCGGTATCAAAGGTCAGGAGTTTGATCACACCCTGGCTGTCTTTGTACAAGGAGGTGATGACGCGCGATAACTTGGCGCGCACCTGCTCGACAATGACATCCACATTTTTGGTGTATTCTGCAATGTCAGCGATCCCTTCCAGGATGGAAAGCATGTCTTTAAGTGGTATCTTCTCATGAAGAAGGGCTTTCAAGATGCGCTGTATCAGACCAACAGAGGCGACTTTTAATACATCATCGACAACTACCGGATAATCATTCTTGAGCTTGTCTATAAGCGTCTGCGTCTCTTGGCGCGTCAGAAGTTCTTCTGCGTGTGATTTCACAAGTTCGCTCATATGTGTCGAGATGACAGTAGCCGGGTCTACAACGGTATAGCCGTTCATAATAGCATCTTCTTTGAGTTCGGGTTTGATCCAGATAGCATCAAGACCGAAGGCAGGCTCTTTTGTCTTCTCTCCCTCGATCTCCTCCGTAGCCATCCCACTGTCCATCGCCAGGAATTTATCAGGCTGAATCGAACCATGACCGATATCCACTCCTTTTAGAAGGATCTGATAGTGGCTTGGGTCAAGGTGCAGATTGTCTCGGATACGCACCTGCGGCATCAAGAAACCAAGGTCAGTGGCGATTTTTCGTCGCATAGAACGAATACGTTCAAGCAGGTCACCACCTTGTCCTGCATCGGCAAGGCGGATAAGTTGGTATCCCAGTGTAAGCTCGAGCATCTCGATCTTGAGAATATCTTCCAGGGCAGCCTCTTCCTCTTTGGCGATCTCTTCATGGCTCTTCTGCGGCGCTTGGGTACGTTGTCCTTGTGGAGTCGTCGTGTCACCACCGCCAGATGGTGCTGAGGTCTCTTGCATCTTGTGTAGAGGCTTGTCCTGGAATAGTCGTAACTCTCCCCGTTCATGTTGCAGAAGAAGGTAGCCCATTGCCAAGAAGACAAGACCGACAAATCCCATGGAAAGCGTCGGTAGTCCAGGAACAAGTGCGAAAAGGACCATGATAGCACCGACGATAAGCAGTGTCTTGGCATTTCCCATGAGTTGATTGATGGTACCCTCGGCAAAGTTACTTTGATCACTTGAAGCTCTTGTGATCATGATACCTGTCGCAGTCGAGATGATAAGGGCGGGGATCTGAGAGACGAGTCCATCACCGATTGTTAAGATAGTAAAGATAGAAGCTGAATCACCTACGCTCATATCATGTTGAAAGACTCCGATTAAAAAACCGCCGATTATATTGATAATGGTGATGATGATACCAGCGACTGCATCACCTTTGACAAACTTGGCAGAACCGTCCATAGCTCCATAGAAGTTGGCATCTTGCAAAATCTCGGCACGACGTTTCTTTGCTTCACTCTCTTCAATAAGTCCGGCGTTAAGATCCGCATCGATCGCCATCTGTTTACCCGGCATCGCGTCGAGTGTAAAACGTGCTGCAACTTCTGCAACCCTGGTAGAACCTTTGGTAATAACCATAAAGTTAATAAGAACAAGAATAGAAAAGACGATGATACCGATGACGTAATTCCCGCCGACGACAAAATCTCCAAAGCTCGAGATGATATCACTTACCTCTTCTGGACCTTCATGCCCATGGCTTAGGATCATCCTTGTCGTGGCAACGTTCAAGGAGAGTCTGAAAAGGGTAATGATCAAGATCAGGGTCGGAAAGGTAGTAAGGTCTGTCGGTTTTGGAATATACAGCGAGATCAGGATGATCAAAACGGCGACTGAGATCGAAACGGTCAACATCAGATCAAGCAGACCACTTGGAAGTGGAACGATGATGATAGCCAAAATCGCCATTACAAAAAAGACGATACTCAGATCGCGTGAGCGGACGATAAACTCCAACAGAGGAGTGATCTGTCCTAGGAGTGCTGCTTTCTTTTTAGCCATTGTCTAAGAGACCCTCTACTTCTTAAGAATATCAGCAAGTGTCATGCTTGCCAGGAATTCATCGATACGCCCTTGTAGGTTGTTGATAAAGGGCCAGATATGGCAGCTTTCTTCTTTTTCGGCAGGGCAGTTTCCAAGACCGGGTGAACAGTCGAAGACAGTTGGCCCTTTTCCTTCCGCAGCTTGCATGATACTTAAGATGGTGATCTCTTCTTTTGGCTGAATGAGGACGAAACCGCCTTTGACACCCTTGTAAGATTTTAAAATACCCTGGCGCGCAAGACTTTGAAGTATTTTCGCTAGAAAGCTTTTCGAGATGCCAAGGTCATGTGCTAATGTTTCGGTATCCATAGGATCAGTAGCTGTGGCTAGGGTCACTAAAGATAATAATGCGTATTCGCTTGCTCGGGTCATTAACATGCAGGAGGGTCCTTCTTTATATCTAGAGGGTATTATACATAAAATAGATAAAAGATAGATTCTGTCCTCTTTATTTTTAAAAGATAGTGACTTCAATAAAGTCTAATAAAAATTTAGCTAAACTTTCGCATCTCAAATTCTTGGGAAATTTAGTATACCAATCAGGGAGGTCAATTATGGCTTTAGATTCGGCGAAAACAGAAGCGATTGTAAAAGAATTTGGTCGCAAAGAGGGTGACACTGGTTCATCAGAAGTTCAGATTGCACTATTAAGCGCGCGTATTGCGGAGCTTACAGAGCACCTTAAAACATTCAAAAAAGATCATGCATCACGTCTTGGTCTTCTTAAACTTGTTGGACAACGTCGTCGTTTGATGCGTTACTTCAAGCGCAAGAACAAAGATGGATATTACGCATTAATTGCAAAACTAAATATCCGTGACAATATCTAGTCTTATCTAGATATTTAGAGGGTTTCTTCGTGAAGCTCTCTCTTTCAACTTCTTCATTTTACACTTAATACCTTTTCTTTAACTATTATCAGTATTTGTATAGTATGCTTTTTAGTTCTCATTCCACTCCTTCTATTGTTACTTTTTGATAGTGTTTTTTTTTTATTAGATTAAAAGACGTGTGATTTATATTATCCTGACGATTTCTTGTGTATGCTACTGATATAGGTGGTTTAGAGCGATATCGCATAAGTCTAAACCATCAGGTATGATTAAAAATAATAGCCGGCTGTTGATTTTAGTTAAATTTCAGCTTTCAAGCGTTATGCTAACTCAGAAATAAGAATAATCCAGGAGAAGGACATGGCAAAAGATAAGAATGTGTTAGATACTGAGGGGTTGACCTTTCTAGATGATGGTGAGGTTCTTTATAGTTCTTTGTATCTCCTGTCTGAAACAGATGAAAAAGGGATCATTACATATGCTTCTGATTCATTTATGCAAATCGCAAACATGAACGAATCGGAGTTATATGGACAACCACATAACTGTGTTCGCCATCCGGAGATGCCTCGTGCGGCATTCAAGTCCTTGTGGGATGATGTCCAGGAAAAAGGTTTTTGGACAGGCTACGTAAAGAATGCCCGTAAAGGTGGGGGATTCTACTGGGTTTATGCAACGGTCCTTCGTTCTGTTGATAAAAATGGCAATACCAAGTATGTTTCTATCCGTGTTAAACCATCACGCGAAGATATTAGAAAAGCTGAAGAGCTTTACGCTACGTTAGACTAAACTGAGAGAAAAGAAGGAGATTATTTATGGCATTAGTAAAAAGCAGTTCATCAAAAAGTGTTGCTCCAGCAGGTGGAGGTGACAAAAGACGCCAACGTACTTTGGCTAAACAACAGCAGATCTCAGAAAGTATCTCAGGTATTGCTTCTAATATCTTAGATAATGCACAAGAATCGGTGTCGGCGATTGAGCAGTTAAAGTCTTCGATGGAGCAGATCGCAACGGCAGCTGAAGAGAACAGTGGTGCGAGTGAGCAGGCTCTGAAGAATGTTAAGAGCATTAACAACAATATCATCCGTATGACGGGTAATATCGATACCGTTATTAACTCTACGCTTGCAACGGGGGATACCATCATCAATGCGGTTACCATGATCAATGGTTCAGTCGAGCGCATGACAGGAGCGGTTAGTGTCGCTGAGTCTTCTTCTACTAAGAGTGAGGAGCTAAAAGTATCTTCGCAAAATATTGGTGAAGCAGTTGGGTTTATTGCAAAGATTGCAGATCAAACGAACCTTCTCGCGCTGAACGCGGCGATCGAAGCAAGTCGCGCAAAAGAACACGGCAAGGGATTTGCAGTGGTTGCGGACGAGACAAGAGCATTAGCGGCAGAGAGTGAGAAAAATGCTGAGTTTATCTCTGAACTGGTCAACAAGATACAGGGCAGTATTGATACGATCATCAATAATATTATCAATACCACGAACACTATCAGTAAGACAGGCGATACTTCATCCGAACTCAGTCTCAAGATGGAGGAGTTGACAAAGATCGCTGTTTACTCGGTAGAAGCGGCAAAATCAGTTTCGACGTTTACACAAAAACTTGGTAATTTTGCGTCAGCAGTCAATGATGGATCTGCTGAGATCGCAGAAGCTTCAAGCCGTTCAGCACTTTCGGTTGAACAGACACTTAACGGGATTGAACTACAATCGAGCGCTTTGGCTCAGACTGAAAGAGATATTAAAGACTTAAGTGCGTTGGCAGAAGAGTTAAAGTTCTCAACAGATACAGCCAAGTCCGCTGAGGATATTGCTGCTACAGCAGATACGATCGGTGGGAATATGGAAGAGATCCAATCCGGACTTGAGCAGGTCACGCAGGCTCTTAACGAGATTGAAGCTTCATCACAATCAACAAATCAGTCAGCCCTTTCAAATAAAGACAATATTGAAAAAGGTATTGTTGCAGCAAAAGACATCGATAAACTTATTGAGATTGCAAGACGTAACTTTGATCTCTTAAAGGTCTCTTTTGGAGAAGTTAAAAACTCGATGACAGCAATCAATGCAGAAGTCTTAAACTCTATCTCAGAAGGAAAGGGTGCTAGTGACGAACTTGCGGTGATTGTCAAAGAGACTAAAAACGTTGACAAGACGGTAGGTAATATCTCCAACTCTATTATTCAACTTAATATGTTGGCTATCAGTGGTTCGATCGAAGCTGCGCGCGCAGGCGAGTTTGGAAAAGGTTTTGCCGTTGTATCGGCAGACATCCGTTCTTTGGCAAAAGACTCAGAGTCAAATACTGAAAAAATCAACGATACGATCGAAGGTATGAATGCAGAGATCAGTATGGTACAGGAGGACTGGGGAGATCTTCTAGATGGTCAAGGTGGTGAAAAATCTCGTCTTGATTCTCTTGTGACAGAGATGGATAAGATTATTGATATGTTGATCGAACTTCTTGATAGATATACAGGCTTGAAGGCGATCAATGATCAAAACCTTGAAGGGCTTGATTCGGTATTGATCGGGATTACCGAGATTCAAAAAGCAGTTGAGCTTTCAGCTAAAAATGCTCTGGAATCACGCAAGGCAAGTGAATTGATTATTGATACAATCACTCATATCGGAGAAGGTGTTGAAGAACTGGCTGTAATGGCGGATGAACTTCAGCAAGGCTGATTATCTCTGTAATGAAACGTCTCAATCTACTGGTTTAGATGAGACAGAAGGACACTTATGGCAATTGAAGAAGTTTTAATTATAAAAGAACAAGGGTGCTTGTACGGGATTAACACGGATGAGGTCGAGCAGATCTTGCGTGTTCAAGATATTACACCTATGGCGATGACACCAAAATGCATCAGAGGTATCTGCTCCATAGAAGGTGCTATCTTGACGAGTTTGGATTTTTCTTATTTATTGGATTCAAATCAGGAACTTGTGGATACCGAAGCATTTAAAGCCAGACAGGTTACTATTAATACACAGAGTAATCGTTTTTCTCTTTTAGTCTCTGAAGTAATAAACTCCGTTGAAGTAGATGAGTCTTTGGTTGAATATGTTGAAGACAAAGATGATGTCATCTTGGCCCTGTTAAAACATGAAGATGAGATTATTCAGATCATCAGTGTTGAACGTCTGATCAAAGATGTTGTTTTACCTTCGTATGTTTCCAAAGATGTGCGTGAGATCGGTTTGGGTGAGACAAGCGAAGAAAAACAATCCCATCTTCAGCGTTTTCTTTTCTTCATCATGGGAGAGGAGAAATATGCGCTAGAAGTTGATTCGATTCGCGAGATCATCTCTTTACCGGAAAGCTTTACCGCCATTGCGGAAAGTAACAGAGAGATATTGGGCATGATGTCCTTGCGTGAAGACCTTTTGGTAGTGGCCGATCTTCGACTCTATTACGATTTTGAGGCCAAGACAAATGAAAAAAACCGTATTATTGTTTCACAACATCTGGGACGACATATTGGTTTGGTGGTTGATGATATTGTCGATATCCAAGATGTAGAGATAGACCGTATTGAGGGCTTGCCTGAAAACTTCAAGGATAAGAAGATAAACGGTGTATTACATCTTAACGATCAACTGATCAGTGTCGTTAACACGGATGTCATAAGAACCTTGGTGAATGAGCAGAGTCATTTGATCTCAGACCAGGAAAAAGAAGAGACTCAAAGACAGACGGGAGATGACAGTGATACGGAAGTCGTTATCTTCAAAATGGCAAACGAAGAGTACGCGTTTGACATCGATGATGTCAGTGAGATCATCGATATGACGGATATAACACCTGTTGCAGACAGTGTGGAACACATCAAAGGCGTGATAAATATTAGAGGACAGGTGATCAGTATCGCTTCCTTGTACAATATATTGAAACTCAAAGAAGCGGATAATATCGAGCAGCAGATCATCATCACACAAGTCAATGATAACCGGGTCGGTTTTGTTGTCGACAAAGTCAATGATGTCAGAGGGATAAAAAACTCTGAGATGAAAGCTGAAGAAGACAGCGGACGGCTTTTTTCCAATATTCTTCAGCTTGAAGATGGAAAACGGTTGGTGATGATGTTTGATACTACGATACTTTTTGCTTCATTGGCGCTTGACAAGGTAAACAATGAGGAAAGTGCTTGAGCAAAAAGATATTAATCGTAGATGATTCAGCCCTTGTACGAAAACAGTTAAGGACGCTAATCGAAGATCTTGACTTTGAAATAGATATTGCAAAGAACGGTCGAGAGGCGGTCGACAAGGCAGTCGCGAAAAATTATGATGTCATCACCATGGACATCAATATGCCTGTGCTTGATGGCATCTCTGCAGTAAAAGAGATCATGCAAAAGAATCCGACCGCCATCTTGATGGTCAGTTCTCTGACCTCAGAAAATGCATCGATTACCGTCGAAGCGATGGAGTTGGGTGCGATTGACTTTATTTTGAAACCGGGAACGATGAATGTTGGAGTTGAGGAGAGTGGAAGGGAGATTATTCAAAAGATAAAATCTCTTAGCCGTATTCCCCGCCGCCGCATTAAAATTCCTGAAAAAGTGCCGGAAATCGTACGGGAACGTCGAAATCTACGTCAAGAGGAGGCGAACAAGTTTCCTCAAAAGAGCTCCCAAGAGATCGATAAAATCGTTTTGATCGGTGTATCTACTGGAGGGCCTGGTCTGGTCGAAAGGATCGTCTCTTCATTACCTCTGGGCTATCCTCATCCTGTTTGTATTGTCCAACATATGCCAGCGCAGTTTACCCGTGCCTTTGCAGAACGTTTAGCACGGGTTAGTATCCTTCCTGTACATGAGTCTTCTAACAATGATGAAGTGTTACCTGGGCATATTTACCTGGCTAAGGGTGGTATCCATATGCATTTTCGAAAAAAGACCTCAGGTAAGATAGTGACGTATAATGAACAGGACAAGAACGAGTGCTTTTTTCAGCCATCCGTCAATGAGATGTTTTACTCTGCCTTGAAGGTTTTTTCTGCACAGAAGATCATAGGAGTCTTGTTGACTGGTATTGGGGATGATGGAGCTGATGGAATGGTCAAAGTCAAGCAGGGGGGAGGATATACCCTGGCGGAGTCCGAAGAATCGTGTACTGTTTATGGGATGCCGAAAGAAGCGTACGAAAGAGGCGGAGCATCTCAGGTATTGGATTTTGAAGACATCAGAAAGAAAATCGTAAATCTAAAATAGATAAGGTCGAATTGGAGAGAGAATGGCATTAGTAAAAAGAGATCAGAAAAACGAAGTAGAACAACTTCCTACATTTGAAAGCTTGGAAGAGGCGATTAATTTTTATGAAAACACTGAAGCCTTCGACGAACAATCATATGCGCTTGAAGAGATGGTGAAGTTTAAAGATGGCGCACATTTTTTAGTAGATAAGTTAATTGAGCACACTACACATAAGGATACAGCTTCGCGTATAGCGGCTATTTTGTCGCAGCTTGATCCAAAAGAAGCACCTATTGAACAGGTCATGGAGTTACTTAAACTTCCAAATGCCTATATACGTAATCTAGGTATCTCAATTTTACAGGATTATGGCAAGGAAATAAAATACTATATCGTCAAATTCTTGATCGGGGATGATCATGATCTTCGTATCTTTGCCATCAATGTCTTAGGTGATGTGAATTTTGCCGAATCACGTGATATGTTGATCGAACTTTTGGAAAAAGAAGAGAATATCAATGTGGCTATGACGGCAGTAGATTATATGGCTGAAATCGGTGAGCCAGAAGATGTTGAACTGCTTAAAAGAGTCAAGGAGCGTTTCAAGGATGAAACCTATGCTATCTTTGCGATTGATGCCGCTATCAAATCAATTGAGGCTTAGATATGTTTAATTCAGAGAACTTCGCAAAGCTGGCTGAATTTATTTATCGTAAGAGTGGGATATTTCTAGAAGAGAGTAAACACTTTGACAAGATACAGAAGTTTGCTCTCAACCGTATGAAAGAGATTGAAGCATCAAACTTTAGAAAATATTTTTTTAGACTTCGTTTTGAAGATAAAGAAGGTTCAGAGTTTCAAAATCTTATGAATGCGGTCACGGTCAATGAGACCTATTTCTTTCGAGAACATGACCAGTTTGAAGTGATGGTCAATGATGTCCTTCCAAAGCTGGATAAACTACGGCCTAGCAACGAGCCTCTACGGATTTTGTCTGCCCCTTGTTCTACGGGAGAGGAACCATATTCGATGGTCCTGTACCTACTTGAAGAGGCAAACCTTATAGAGAACAGAGATGTTGAGATTATTGGTATTGATATTGACTCGAACGTTATCAAAAAAGCACAGGACGGTAAGTTTTCGGAACGATCCGTACATGCAATTCCGCCAGATCAATTGGGACGGTATTTCAAAAAATCGAGTTTTTCATACAATCTCATCGATGACCTCGTAGGGGCGGTTGATTTTAGAGTCGTCAATATCTTTGATAGATCGGCGGTCCGTGATCTAGGAAAATTTGATATCATATTTTCCAGAAATATGCTAATTTATTTCGATGATGCCAGTAAAAAAGAGGTGGCAATGACTTTTTATGATATGCTTAAACCTAATGGTTATGTCTTCTTGGGGCACGCGGAATATATGTCGAGAATTGTTTCTGTGTTTAAGGCAAGAAAATTTGGAAGCACGATGATTTACGAAAAATGATGTGATGACAGATGCAAGGGGAATACAAAGAAATGAGAGTAGTGATAGTGGCCTTTTAAGGCAGCTATCGGTGCTCTTTGAAGACCAAATTAATTTATTAACTAAGTAAAAAGGAAAAAAATATGGCAAATCCAATTGTTATGTTTATTGATGATTCTGAAACGGCTTTAGCGTCAACACGTATGACTGTTTCTAGTATGCCAATAGAAGTAAAACAGTATCTTGAGGGGCATCTATGTTTGGCTGATATCAAAGCCGGTATCGTTCCTGATCTTGTCATCACCGATTTGAATATGCCGGTAATGAATGGCCTAGAACTCTTAAAAGCTTTGCGTGAGTTACCTGAAACAAAACGTACACCAGTGTTGATGTTGACGACTGAGACAAAGGACGAACTAAAAGTGCAGGGTAAAGCATTAGGACTTACAGGTTGGATTGTCAAACCGTTTAATCCGACACAGTTGAAATCGGCAATTACACGGGTTCTTCGTTTACCGGCATAAAGATGAACCTCACTTCATCGGAAGTACAAAATATGATATTGGTTGAAAAAAACAATATCATCAAAGGATGGGCAATATGATTTTTGATTCATTGTATGAACTGTTAGATCACATTAAACAAGTTGAACAGGATACGATAAACATATCAAAAGAAGCACAGTTAAAGCTTTCGTCTTTTATGGAAAATAAAAATATTGAACTAAACGATGAGGCGGCAGAAGCCTTGCAGTATCAGGATATCGTATCACAGCAACTTTCCGCGACGATCGAGGCAATTGAGCTGGTACAGCAAAACTTGCAGATGTTTGCACATACTTTTAAAGAAGATGAGAAGATTGCTGATAACAGCATATTAAAACTACGAATAAAGATGGACACGGTGTTAAAAGACGCGAAGGCAAAAAAAGAAGCCTTCAGCGGTCATATAAAAGATAAGTCTGATGAACATGAAATTGAGTTTTTTTAGGAGACGATGATGAAAGTAATGGTAGTAGATGATTCAAAGACAGTACGGATGTATCACGGTT
>JBFEXN010000044.1:0-11225 GCA_041562655.1 Sulfurimonadaceae bacterium | reverse complement strand
TACCTTAGATCAGTCCTTTCACGGACGTACTATTACGGCACTTAAGGCAACAGGTCAAGAGGCGATGCATAATTATTTTGGTCCTTTTCCAGATGGGTTTGCGTATGCGAATGACCTGGATGCCATAGAAGGGATGCTTGACGATCATACGGTTGCGGTTATGATAGAGCTTGTTCAGGGAGAGGGCGGTGTGCAGCCTCTGGATAAGAAAAAGGTCCAAGCCTTGGCGGAGCTGCTGAAAAAGAGAGATATCCTGTTGATAATCGATGAGGTACAAACAGGTGTCTACAGAACAGGTGAGTTCTTGGCGTCAAACGTATACGAGATAGAGCCAGATATCATCACTTTGGCAAAAGGCCTGGGTGGCGGTGTGCCTATCGGTGTGGTGATGACATCAAAAAGAGATATTCTAAAAGCGGGTGATCATGGTTCGACCTTTGGTGGGAACTATCTCTCCACGACGGCTGCTAATGCTGTGCTGGATATTCTAGAAAACGAGAAAAACAGCGGGGAGCTTGATCGTGTGTTCATCAAGTTTGAGACACATCTGGATGAACTTTTTAACAAATATCAGAACCTATTTACGAAAAGTGTCGGTTTTGGATTGATGCGAGGTCTGCGCGTCAAAGATGCGGAGACTTTGGCGAGTATTATCAAGGCGGCGCATGAGCATGGTGTTCTTGTCCTTAAGGCAGGACGTAATACCTTGCGTTTACTACCGCCATTGACGATCAGTGATGATGAGATTACTGAAGGGTTCACTCGATTAGATGAAGCACTTAGTTCTTTGTAGCTTTTTACTCCTTGGCGGACTTGATGCTGAGGAATTGAACTTAGACCCATATCTGTCGGAGATAAAGCATAGGGAGTTTTCATACGATTATGAAAAGTCCCTGTTAGAAAAAAAGAAGCTGAGAGATTCGTGGATTCAGCCTTTGCAACTGCGGTATAAGATTTCAAAAAGCAATCCCTATAATGAGCAGGGTGCTTCGACGCAAAAAACGCAAAATGCGGCTATTGTCATGGACCAGCCTATCTTTCAAAGTGGTGGGATCTATTACGGGATAAAGTTCGCGCAGGCGTCGTATCAATATAACAAGTACAGTATTGATGTGGCCAAACGAAAGCTTATCAAAGAGGCTGTCCAACTTTTGATACAGATTAAACAGAACGAGTTGGGCCTTCAAAAACAGAAGCTTCAGATTGACAATTCACGTATAAACCTGGAACAGAAGCAGGAACAGTATCTAAATGGCCAGCTTGACTCCGGATTTTTAAACAGTGCCATTATTGAGAAGAACAGGGTGACACAGGTCTTGTTTGATCTTCAGACAAATCAAGAACGCCTTATCTCCAAATTTGAGACGATCAGTGATTTGAATTATGAGAAAGCAGAAATCCCACATCTGAAACTTGTCAGTTCGGAAGAGTTCTTAGAGCATAATATCGATGTTAAACAGCTCCAGAGTGAGATAGAAAAAAACCGCTTTAACAAGAATGTGACGATTTCAAAGTATCTTCCGAAGGTAAGTTTGACAGCTGGATATAACTGGGACAAACTGGAAAACCCATCATTCGCGGGACAAGCTATTCAGGACCCACCTGAGACACAGTACTATGACTATGGGTTGAAGGCGACGATACCACTGGATATAAACACCTTCAGAGACGTCGAATCAAGCCGTGTAGAATATCTTAAGTCACTGGTCGTCATTGATGACAAAGAGCGTGAGCTAAGAGCCTTGTATGAGCAAGTGACGCAAAACCTGAGCAATTTTGACAAGAAAATCAAGCTATCCGTTGAGAACAAAGCTCTGTATGGCAAACTCTTAGATGAGACAGAACAGTTATACAAGGCAGGATACAAGACAGAATATGATGTTAGAAACCTACGTAACTCTGTCGAGATAGAGGATGTCGATCAAAAGATATTTGAACTGGATAAGCAGCTTGAGTTGCTGAATTTATATGAAAAGTTGATGAATAATGAGATTTAGTGAATATATGTATGACTGGCTCTATGGGGAGCAGGGATATTACTCAAAATATAAGGAAATAGGAAAAGCAGGTGACTTTTATACCTCTGTGAGTACTTCAAAGTTTTTTGGTGGGACAATCGCCAAGCATATCATCTCTGTCATCGATGAGGGGTTCTTGCCAAAGGACACGACTATCTGTGAGATAGGAGCACATAAAGGCTATCTCCTGGCAGATATAGTCCAGTTTATCTATACGCTTCGTCCTGAACTGCTGGACACACTCTCATTCGCTATTGTCGAAAGGTTTGATTTTCTGCAAGAAGAACAGAAAAGATACTTTCAAGAATCCTTTGGTGACGTTGTCTGCTTGCATCAGGTAAAGTCTTTAAAAGAGCTCGATCTTGAGAGTGCTTTTTTCGTCGCCAATGAGATCTTTGATGCTTTTTCGTGCGAGTTGATATATCAAGACAAGATAGGTACCTATGTCGATGGGAAGATCATCTTTGAAGAGGAAGACTCCTGGGTCAGTGAAAAAGCAAAGAAATATCATAAGGACAGAGGTGAGATAGCTGTCGGATATGAAGCATTTGCCTTGGAGATGAAAGCGGCTGCCAAAAAGTTTGAGTTTATGACTTATGACTATGGTGAGATGCAAGCCCGTCCTGATTTTTCTATACGTGTATATAAAGAACATGAAGTATTTCCTCTTTTTGATGATAGTTTAAATCTTGATAAGGTATTTTCTGTTTCTGATATTACCTATGATGTGACCTTTGAACATTTAAAAGACGCATATGCAGAAGCTGGTATAGATATGGTAGATTTTAAGACACAGGCATTAGCACTGGTAGATATGGGTCTTTTGGAGCTTCTGGAAATGTTAAAAGAGCAGGGCGGGGATGAGATGTACAGTTATGAACTCGAACGGGCTAAACAGCTTATCATGCCATCATTTTTGGGAGAACGTTTTAAGATGATACGTTTTCGTCAAGCATAAATAAAAGAGACACGAATATGGGAACAAAGGAAAAATATGACAGTTATAGTCAACGGTGAGACAAAAGAGTATAAGGCAGAACTAACGCTTATAGAGATGATGAATCAACTTGATATTGCAGATAAGGTCATGGCTGCAGCCGTCAATATGAATATTGTCAAGCAGGATAGTTGGAATACGCACACCCTCAAAGACGGCGATAAGGTCGAGCTTCTTGATTTTGTCGGTGGAGGCTGAGTCGCTCAGCGAGAAGACTCTATAGCGACAACGGCTATGGCGTAATCACCGTCATGTGTGATTGATATAGATGTGTCTGTAATGCGGTAGGTGTCGACAAGATGTTGCGAAAGGGTGACCTTCGGTGCCCCTTTATCTGTCTTGGTCAGTACGATGTCATGAAATCCGCACTCTTTTCCGATACCCGTGCCTAAGGCCTTAGAAGAAGCCTCTTTGGCTGCCCAAAATCCGGCAGCTGTTTTGTGGTTCTTCACAAGGGTGATCTCTTCATCGCAGAGAAACCGTTTAAGGAACTTCTCTCCAAAGCGATCTATAGATCGTTCAATACGATCGAGTTTTACAAGGTCAATACCTATCATTTAACTCTATTGAACGACAAATTCAGTGAAATAGACGTTTCTGACATTCCCATCACGCAGTCGAAGGTTAAGTTGGTTGACAATCTGTTCTTTTAGTTTGTCTTTACCCTTGGCAGTAGAGATCTCTTCGAGAGTCTTTGACGAAAGCATACGGATAACGACATCGCGTACGACTGCGGTTTTACTCTCAAGCTCTGCTGCGAGCTCTTCTCCATCAAGTTCAAGGTTCATCTGGACTTTTAAATAACGACGACCACTGTCACTGAGTAGATTTACAGTAAAGGTGTCCAGCGGGAACATAGGTCCGACTTCCATCGATTCCACTGATTTTGCCGGCATCTCTTTTGCAGATGAGTTGTTTCCCTGAACTTGTTCATCATCTCCACCCGCTAGCATTGCCACAACAACACCTACAATAAGTAAAACAAAAACAAGTGCAACGATGACGATGATTAAAACCAGATTACTTGATTTTTTCTCTGTACCGTTCTCTTCCGTACCTTGTTCTTCTGTTTCTTCAGCCATTTAAGTGCTCCTGCGTATTTTTAGTTTATCTTTATTATAGCAAAGCAGAACCATTTGTAAAGGGTGTTTGACGCTCTTCAGAGACTATTTTTTATTATTTCGTTACAATCTGTCAGATATTTTTGGAGTTATTGATGTTTGAAGCTATTTTTACGACTATCGGATCGCCTGTTGTCAACAGCTTTCGTATGTTAAACAGGTTTGGGGATTTCATACTCTTTCAAATGCGCGTCTTTCCACTCCTTTTTACTACCTTGTCCCGGTTAACTCTTTTATTGAAGCAGATAGAACTTATTGGTATCGGGACAATCGGTGTTGTTGTACTTACAGGACTGTTTACAGGAATGGTTGAAGCCATACAGCTGTATGACGCTTTTCATGATTTTGGTGTTGAGAGTTTTATGGGATATACGATCTTTGTCTCTATTACCAAAGAATTGGGTCCTGTGTTTGCCACTTTGATGCTTATATCTCGTGCGGTAAGCGCTATGGCAGCTGAACTGGGTACGATGCGCGTTACTGAACAGATTGATGCTATTGAGACTTTGGGAGTCGATTCAAAGAAGTATCTTATCGTCCCCCGTATCATCGCAACGACCATCTCTTTGCCAATGCTCGTACTGGTCTTTGACTTTGTTGCCATCACCAGTGCCTATTTTATTTCAACCTTGGTTTTAGATGTTAATCCGGTGTCTTACCAAGATACGATCATGCGTCTGGGACACTTTAGCGATATAGGATCAGGTCTTATAAAGGCAGCCGTATTTGGGTTCTTGGTCAGTGCTATTGGTACCTATATCGGGTACTTTGCACATGGCGGCGCGAGGGGTGTCGGTCTGGCAACGATACATGCTGTTGTTTATGCCGCCGTATCTATCTTTGTCGCGAACTACTTTTTGTCTTCTCTGTTCTTGTTTATCGGTTGGTAGGGTAAAACCCTACGATTCAGCCTGAGACTCAGCTGCTTCACTCAAAGAGATGAACTGATAGCTGTCAGGATCATAATACTCGATATTACCCGTCTCAATATCATAATACCATCCATGGATGTGTATTGATTCAGCATCGAGTCTCTCTTTGACGGATGGATAACTCATAAGGTTCTCAATCTGTGTGATGACAGAGAGCCTTTCTGTCAATCTTAAGAGCTCTTCCTTATCTGCATTAGTACCCAAACTGACGAGTGCCATGGATTTTGCTTTTTCTCCAAGGTCAAGCCATTTTTTAACGTGCACAAGGGCAGGGTTGTCTATGGTCTCATAGAGGGCTTGACAGGCGCCGCAGTGCGAATGGCCACAAATAATGATCTCTTTAACGTTCAACACAGACACTGCATACTCAATCCCGGCGCCTGTCCCATGATAATCTTCATCTGCCTTATAAGGAGGTACAAAATTTCCTACGTTTCGAACAACAAAAAGATCACCCGGATTGGATTGTATCATCAGGTCTGGGATGACACGAGAGTCAGAACATCCGATAAAAAGTGCCTTGGGACGCTGTCCTTTGGTGGCTAACTTAAGAAGCTCTTTCTCATGTTTTTTAAAATAGACACGTTGAAAAAGCTCGTTGCCTTCTGCAAAATTATTAATATTCATCGATATCCTGCTTTTATCTTAGCCTTACTGGCATACTTTGATGTCAAGTTGTTTCATGATGGCTTCAAAAACCTTGCCTGCATCGCGATCATAATCATCATGATACTCTATAACAATCAGTTTACGCCCATTACTGCTCTCAGATGTGTAGACTTGTGGCGTTAGCGAAGTACACATTGCAGTGCACTCTTGAATAGCATCATCGATCTTTTTCTTTTCTTCAGCACCCTCGTAGGCTAGAGAAAGTTTGCTATAGCGCTCCTCGCCTCTGTATTCTGCATCAATAGAACATTGTTTCATAAAGCGTATCCTTGTCGTATGTATAATTGCTTAGATTATACTCAAGAATTGGTAAAAAGTGGCAAAGAATTTAAAGAGTTGACGGAATAATGTTTCGGAGTTGACATCACATCCAATCAATAAGCTTTGTCACTTCATTGACCTCATAACATTTCATGCCAAAGGTGTCAGAAGGTTTTTTTGCGATGAGGGCTTTTGAGAACTTATGCATAGCAGATTCTTTGAGTCGTGAGTCAAGTTGGAAGACTTCCCGTACATCACCTACGAGAGACACCTCCCCGATAAAAACAGTCTCCTTAGAGATAGCACGGTTTCTGAAGCTACTGATAATGGCGGCCAAGACAGCAAGGTCAGCAGAGGTCTCGTTGATCTTGATCCCTCCTGTTATATTAATAAACACGTCATATTGATTTAAAGGTATCTCCAGTTTTCGTTCAAGCAGGGCGAGAAGCATATTAAGCCTATTGTTTTCAAAGCCGGTGGCTTGTCGCTTAGGATTGGGTGCATGCGAGTCTGATACAAGTGCCTGTACCTCTAAGATGATGGGGCGTGAGCCTTCCATGATAACGGTCAGTGCAGAGCCCGGTTGTGCGTTCGTTTTTGAGAAAAACTTTGAGGAGATGTCTTTGGCAGAGACAAGCCCTTCGGGTTTCATCTCGAAAACACCTATCTCTGAGGTCGGACCAAAACGGTTTTTAAACCCACGTAAGATTCGAAGTTCCTGAGATGAGTCTCCTTCAAAATACAAAACCGTGTCTACCATATGTTCTAAGACACGTGGTCCGGCGATTGACCCCTCTTTGGTGATATGTCCGATGATAAAGATCGCTATCTTTTTTTCCTTGGCAATACGCATAAGATCAAAGGTGATCTGTCGTACCTGAGTTACCGAGCCTGGAGCAGAGGTGATCGTTTCAGAATAGAGGGTCTGAATAGAGTCAATGATAATACATTCATAAGGTTGTTCAGAGAGTTCAAGCATGACCTGTTCAAGCCTGATCTCACTGAGTAAATAAAGGTTTTCGTTATTGGCATTTAATCGGTTGGCACGCAGCTTTATCTGACCCTCACTCTCTTCACCGGTCACATACAGAGTCTTCTTTCCCTGGTTGGCGATGTTAGAACCGATCTTGAGTAACAGTGTTGATTTTCCAACGCCCGGACTTCCTCCTATAAGCGTTAGTGCACCCGGAACGATGCCTCCACCCAGTACAAGATCGAGTTCAGTGTCATCAGAGGAAAAGCGTTCGACTTCTGTCTCTTGTATCTGTGTAATAGGTTTGGCCTTTGCCGTTCCTGCCGGAGAAGAAGAGGTGAGTTTGATGATCTCTTGTTCATGTTCATTGAGTTCGACCATGGAATCCCAGGCACCGCAGTTTGTACATTTTCCCATCCATTTTGGACTGGTAAGACCGCAATGCTGACATTCAAACAGTGTTGATTTCTTTTTGGCCATGTATCGTACTCCTTGGCTTGTCTAAGAAGAGTGTAGTGAAAAAAGAGGAATAAGGATGTAAAGATGACATTCTGTCATCTTTTAGTTCTCTTCATCCTCGATAAAAATAGCATCTAAGAAGTCGCTTACAAACTCGTGTTTGTCAAATCTTACAAGATCATCCGGAGTCTCTCCAACACCGATATATAAAATAGGTATCTCTAAAGAGTAGGCAATACTGAAGACAGAACCACCTTTGGCCGTACCATCGAGTTTTGTGATAATGATCGCGTCAATATCAACCATATCATTGAAGGCTCGTGCCTGATCAATAGCAGAGTTTCCCTGTGTCCCGTCAAGTATAAGTATCTTCTCATGAGGAGCATTCTCATGGGCTTTGTCACAGATACGTACGATCTTTTTAAGCTCATTTGACAGGTTTGTCTGCGTGTGAAGTCGACCTGCTGTATCGATGATGACATTATCGAATGCTTTTGCTTTTGCTGAAGAGATGGCATCAAAGGCTACGGCAGAGGGATCATGCCCCTGTTGTGTGGCAACGATAGGCACACCTATCCTCTCTGCCCAACGGCTTAACTGTTCGATAGCGGCTGCTCTAAAGGTGTCTGCGGCGCCAAGCATCACCTTTTTACCCTCATTAAGATATTTCTGAGAGAGTTTGGCAATGGTCGTGGTCTTGCCTGCACCGTTGACACCAATGATCAGCTGGACTTTAGGTGGGGTGAACTCTTTTTCATCATAATAGGTCCAGTTAAAGCAGGCGAGAAGTTTTGATTCCAGATGTTCACGTTTGACTTCATCATAAGGGATCTCAGAAAGGATCTTCTCGATAAGGTCATAATGGACATCAGACTCAAGCAAGATATCCTCAAGTTCATCTTTAGATATTTTGAGCTTTTTTTTAGGAACGATCGTCCTAATGGCATCAGCGGTACGGCTTAGCCCTTTTTTAAAAAATCCAATCATCTATGTCTATTTGCCCAAAGCTCTTTTGATGTCGCTCTCTATCATCTCTTCAGGTACGATACCGATATAATGGTTGATATATTTCCCCTTGTAGTACATGACCATCAAAGGAATAGGAAACCCCTGTCCTATACCGGTTGCGCTTCCAAGCGCGCGTGAGAGTTGCTTGTTGTCTTCCGCATTTGAGATTGAGTAGTCTGCCCCATAGGTGTCTACAAAACGCTGGACATAAGCATTTGTCTTTTCTTCTTCAACCAAAACTCCGATGACTTTGACCTTGTCTTGATAGTTCTTCTGCAAAGAGGCCAGGTTAGGCGCTGATGCACGACAAGGCGGACACCACGTTGCAAAGACATCAAATATAATAATCTTGTCTTCCAGGCCTTCGACCTTAAACTCCTTGCCTGTTTTCATAACGTTATAAACTTTCTGTTGGAGATCGACAAGTTCATATGAAGATGTTGATACAAGAGAGTCGTTTTGAGATGAATCACCGCATCCGCCCAGCGTCAAGATGATACTCACAGCAATAGCCATAGATTTTAATGACATTTATAATTTCCTTTGGATATATTATTGGCAATATTATTTTGTTTTTGTACGAAAGACGTACTTAATAGAGAAATTATAATCATTCAAGGCTTAATGTGAGTATAGACAAGGCGTCATTTAGAAAACTATGCAGCAAACAACTTAAACGTGCTTCTATGCAGGGTAGAAAAAGCAAAGACCATAGGGTCAACCTTGTCTTGGCACAATTATTAAAAGATTTAGAAGCTGAATCTATACTTTTTTATCTTCCCTTTGGGTTTGAAATTGACATCAGACCATTATTGAAAAATGAGAAAAGAAAGATAAATAATTGTTATGTTCCTTTTATGGTCGATGAAAGTTTTAAGATGGTACCATACCGTATGCCTCTAACACGGGGAAACTTCGGTGTTAGTGAGCCAAATACGACATTGTTGAACATCAAAAAAGTAGACGTCGCCATTGTGCCTGTTGTCGGGGTAGACACAGATGCAAAGCGAATTGGTTTTGGGAAGGGGATGTATGATAGATTTTTCGCTACACTTACCCAAAAACCCGTCATCATTTTTGTTCAGCTTGACGAATGTATCTGTGATGAGAAAATCACAGACGACTATGACGTGCAGGCTGATATTTATATAACACCCAAAAGTATAAAATATAGGAAACCAAATGATAGATCAGATTCTCTTAGGCGGTGGTATCGCTACCGTCAGCGGAGTAATCGGATTTTTGATCTCAAAAAAATTAAGCAGCGCGCAATTTGATGTCTTTGTAGAACAGGCAAAGGCAAAAGCAAGGGCTATTGATTCAGAAGCGGAACTTTTACTTCAAAAGGCAACTTTTAGAGCCCAAGAGGTAGAAACTAAGGCGCAAAAGAAGTTTGATGAAGCAGTAGAAGACGCACGTTTAGAGTTAAAAGAGCAGTATAAAGAACTTGATAACAAAGAGATTGCTTTTAATGATTTTAAAGAAAATGCGCTTCGCCGCATCAAAGCTGAGGCATCAAAGACTGAAAACTTGAACCTGCAGTTGGAACGTGCAAAGCGTTCCATGGAGAAACAAAAAGAAGATTACGTAAACCGTGCAAATGAAGCGGTAAGGATTATAGAAAGTGGTGCCGGTCTGACGCGTGAAGAGGCCAAGGAACTCTTGTTAAAACAGGTAGAAGAAGAGTCTCGCGCAGATATTGCGCATATAGTACGTCGGTATGAGCAGAAGGCTAAAGAGGAGGGACAGCGTAAAGCGAACTATATCATCGCTCAAGCGACCTCACGCTTTGCCGGTGAGTTCGCATCTGAACGCCTTATGAATACGGTCCATCTAAATGATGATGATCTTAAGGGACGTATTATTGGAAAAGAGGGGCGCAATATCAAGACCCTTGAGTTACTTTTAGGCGTGGATATCATCATCGATGAGACGCCTAATGCGATCATACTGAGCAGTTTTAATCTTTACAGACGAGCGATCGCAACACGTACGATAGAGCTTCTTATCGAGGATGGCCGGATACAGCCGGCACGTATTGAAGAGATCTTTGAAAAGGTCACCTCGGAGTTTGAGGCTTCTGTGCTGGATGAGGGTGAAAAAATAGCGATGGATATGGGAATCAGAGATATTCATCCTGAACTCTTAAAATTGATCGGTCGTCTAAGATACCGTGCCTCTTATGGTCAAAATGCTTTGGCACACACCCTGGAAGTAGCAAATTTGGCCGGTATTATTGCGGCAGAACTGGGAGGAGATGAGACCCTGGCCAAACGTGCCGGTCTTCTTCATGATATCGGCAAGGCTCTTACCCATGAAAAAGGCGGCAATCATGTCGACCTTGGAATAGAACTGGCTCAATTATATAAAGAAGACCCAGTTGTCTTGAATGCGATTCCTGCTCATCACGGGCTTGCCGAGATCGAGAGTATAGAGTGTGCGGCTGTTTGTGCGGGCGATGCCCTTTCTGCTGCACGACCTGGTGCTCGTAGGGAAGTCTTGGAGTCCTATCTTAAGCGTGTTACCGAGATCGAAGAGATCGCTTCTGAGAAGCATGGTGTCAAACAGGCTTATGCGATCAATGCTGGTCGAGAGGTCCGCGTCATAGTCAATGCTGAGTTATTAAATGATGATGAGTCGTCACTCTTAGCAAAAGAGATCGCAAAAGAGATAGAGTCTAAGATGAATTTTCCAGGAGACATCAAGATCAGTGTGATCCGTGAGAGCCGCTCTATCGAGTATGCCCACTAGGAAAAACGTCAATGTGATGATGGGATAGATATGAAC
>JBFEXN010000043.1:0-11288 GCA_041562655.1 Sulfurimonadaceae bacterium | reverse complement strand
GTTGTAGAAGGGGTATCAGATACTTTTGCCTTTTTGAAGACAAAGATAACGACTACCAATAACAACAATATAAATAAAATAAAAGAACCGATCAACCACGCCATACTTCACCTTTAAAATTTCGTAAAGTATAACTTTTTTTAACATAAAAACAAAGCAAAGACATTCTCATGTGCAAATAGTTGCCATAAGACAGGATAGAAAAGTCTTTTGAAGTATCAATAAATCGCGCTTAGGATTATTTTTACCCCGGGCAGATCAAGAAACGACTCTGTTGCGTCCTTCGTTCTTCGCCTGATAAAGTTTCTTGTCCGCCAAGGCGATCATCGTATCAAATGAACTGCCTATATCATCATTGACACCTACTGAGAGTGTCATTCTAAATGATATGTTTTTCATCTCTATGACCGTCTCTTCTACTTTTTTACATACCTTTTGCAGTACCTGCACTGTTGATCTTACATCTGTATTGGTCAATAAAATACAAAACTCTTCTCCCCCATAGCGCGTCACGACGTCTGACATCCTAAAGTGCTCTTTAAATATCTTGCCAAGTGTCTTCAATGCCATATCTCCGGCCTCATGCCCATAGCGATCATTGATCTTCTTAAAATGGTCGATATCGATCATCGCAATGACGATAGAAAGACTTTTTCGCTTTGCATTCTCATATAGTTTGTTCCCTGTCTCAAAGAGATACTTTCTATTGTATAAGCCTGTCAAAAAGTCTTTGACGGCCGAGTCTTGTGCGAGTCTGATGTAATACTGCATCTCAAGACTCGAGATGACCCTGGAGAACATCTCCTCGGACACAAATGGCTTGATGATAAAATCATTTGCTCCATGTTTTAAAAAATCGACACTCATCATGGGCTCAGCAGAGGCACTTATACCGATCACGGACAGTTCGTTCATGCAGTATTTTTTTCTCACCTGCTTTATCAGTTCAATACCATCCATGTTGGGCATCTTCTTATCAGTGATGATCAACTTGATCTCTTTATGCTCTTCAAGTACCTCCAAGGCCTTCTTTCCGTCCTCTGCCTCATGTATTATCAGTGGAAGTTTTTCCAGGCTGAACCTCATCTGCATCCGGGAGGATTCGGAGTCATCGACGAGCAATATCTCTGATCCTTCAAAGCCATGGACGAACCGAATCAGTCGCATCACATAGTCAAAAGAGCCGACACTCTCCTTATCGACATAATCAAGTATCCCTTTTTCAAGGACCTGCTTGTTCAACTGTACATTATCACGGACCGTCATCGCGATCACCGGTATGTCTAAGTTGATGACAAGGTCAAGGCATTCCCCCTTTTTAGCATCAGGTAAGCTGACATCGACCAAGGCAATAGCATAATCCCCAGAGTTTTCTAAAAGTGTCTTAGCCGCTTCCATACTTGTGGCCGTATCATAGGCGATATTAAGCTTTTGTGAGATCAGACCCTTCAGAAAGCGAATGGTCGCAATATCATCATCTATCAGCAAAATCTTTTTCACCAGGGCATCCCTACCTTTTTATCTTGTATGCGCTAACAAATCCTATTGACTTCATTTTTAAATATGTAAAAATTCTATCTCGATACGCAGCTTCTTTTCCTCATCCTACCAAAACTATACACATATGAGGCTTATATCTTTTGTACCCGCCGTCCTTTGTCACCTTACATTGCTGTTTTATCCCAAGCGACTCTTGATTTATACACTCCTTATGCTACAATATTTGAAAACTAAGAAGGTCTCTATATGCTGTCGTTGTTCTCTATTTTTACAGCTCAGACATCCGTCCAAGACGACTATCACTTTGGGCGCTTTATCTCATATAAGAAAAACACACAACAGCAAGAACAGTATCAAGAGTCAAAAAAAGCCTTCACCCAACAGCGTTATCTCGACGGATATGAGCACTATTTTAATTATCTCCGGTTTTATTATGCAGATGAAGACTCCGGGAATATCAGCTACAAAAGGGATGATAACCTACTACAGTTCACACTTATACAGGGTTCTGCCATCATCAAGGGAGATATAACACCGACACGGTTGAGCGCAAAGGCCAATATCGCCCATGTTGTCAAAGACAATATCGCTGTCATGCGCAGACTGCTTGAAAAAAACTATATGTACACCTACAGTACCTTCTTTTTAGAAAATGAAAGACTCAAAGCCAAGATATATTTTGACAACATCGCGCTTTCTCCGCAAAAGATCTTTTTTCCCCTTCGTGAACTTGCCATCAATGCCGACAAGGAGAAAGAGCTTTTACTTGATGAGTTCAATGACCTTGAAGCCCTCGAACTTGATCATATCGAGGCGATGGACACGCACCTAAAAGAGACAAAACTTCGATTCTTCAGAGAGTGGATAGACAGGACCGAACAAAAAGTATCACTTCTTCCGACACAGGAACAATCCGGAGCGATCGCTTTTATCTGGCTTACGCTGCTACTTCGTATAGATTATTACGTCACGCCAAGAGGCAAACTCGGGTACGACATCTATGAAGCTGTGCAGGAATATTATATGGATGACACCAAGCTTATCGAAGAGAAAAACGACGCCCTGCAAAAAGCGGTAGAAAAACTCAAGGTGATCGATGCACAAAAACTTTCCAAAAACCTCTACAGCGTGAAACAGACCTTTGATATCTTTACGGCCAACGGACTCGACGAGATACGAGGGTTTATCGAAGAGACCTTGGGAAAAGTCATCTGGTACAAGGAGCACCGCTACGAAGAGATTATTATGAGTATCTACGAATACCTGGGCTTGTATATGCTCTATAACTTTGGGATGAATGACTGCCTGCGCGAACTTGTCCAACTCAACGTCAGGCTTCATAACACGGACTTCAATAGTGCGCTGGGCCTCAAAAGCCTGTACAAGAATGAAAAAATCGACCGGACGCATCTCAACAAGAAGATACAGAGCATCTTGAAGAGTCATTCCAAGCGTTATCCCCATCTTCAAGACTTTTCAGGTGCTCTTAACTTTGAATCCGACGAGAAGTTCCATCACTCCTATTTTAGTGCACTTCAAAACCTGAACTTTAGCGAGCTATGATCATGAACACGCAAAAAATATTAGACACCTATCAAGAGAGTATCATCCAGATCGAGACGCCGTTTGCATCGGGAAGCGGTTTTTATCTTCAAGAGCAGGAACTCATCATCACCAACTCCCATGTCGTCACTGGCTTAAAAGAGGTCGTCATCAGCTCAAAAGACCTCAAACGTCGAGAGGCAACCGTGGTCTATGACGATCCAAAATATGATCTTGCCTTTATCAAGACCAAGAGACTTGAGATAAAGACGCCTTTACACCTGGCTAAAAAAAGTGTTCATGATGGTGACAGAGTCGTTGCTATCGGGCACCCATACGGTTTGAACTATACCGCCACAGAAGGGATCGTCTCCAAAGCAGCACGTCTGCAGGGAGAGTTGGAGTATATCCAGATCGACGCCGCCATCAACCCCGGTAACAGTGGTGGACCGCTGCTGAACGACCGCGGTGAGGTTGTCGGTGTCAATACCTTTATCATCCAAAACTCGAACAATCTAGGTTTTGCACTGCCTTTCTCCTGTGTGCAAGAGGCACTTGACGCCTTTATCCAACTCGGACAAGATGACATCATCCGTTGTTCTTCCTGCCTTAACCTGGTGCATGAAGCCGAAATAAAAGATGACTATTGTCCTGAATGCGGTGTAAAGATAGACGTCGCTAAAATAAGACGTGAAGGCTATATCCCTGTGGGGACGATAAAGACTTTAGAAAAGGTATTATCTGACATGGGAGAAGATGTCGCTCTAGCCAGACGTGGACAGAGGATGTGGCAGATCGATATCGGATCAGCCCGTATCGAGATATCCTATTACGATAATGGCATTATTGTCGCTGACGCTTCACTTTGCCGACTTCCTCATGACAAAATTGAACAGATCTATCATTTTCTACTGGAAGAGAACAGTAAGATGGATTATCTCCAGTTCTCCATCAATGACAATGCCATTTTGCTCTCATACATCATCGTAGACAGTTCACTTGAAGAGAAAAACGGTGCTATTGCCTTGGGACGTCTCTTCTCAAAGGCTGATATGTATGATGACATCTTGATCAAGAACTATGGGGCAAGTCCCATTAAAAGAGATGACTAAAGCAACAATTCAAAAGGAGATAACATGAGTGAGTTCACACACATCGTCTGTCCCCACTGTAATGGGACAAACAGAATACCATCAGGCAGCACGCCCAACGAAGCAAGATGCGGAAGATGTAAAAAGTCGATCCTTGACACCGCACCTATTGAGTTAAACACTGAGAACATCCAACAGCATCTTCAAAAGAATGACATCCCGGTCATCATTGATTTTTGGGCACCCTGGTGTGGACCTTGTAAAATGATGGGACCCAATTTTGAACAGGCGTCGCGTAATTTCAAAGCGAAGGTGCGTTTTGCCAAGGTCAACACCGAGGAGCAACAGACACTTGGTGCACATTTTAATATACGTTCTATCCCCACCCTTGTCCTTTTCAAAGGGGCAAAAGAGGTGGACAGGATATCAGGTGCCATCGATGCAAATGCCCTGATCGACTGGCTTAAAACAAGAATATAGAGCCTCTTGTAAGATCATAACTTTATGACAATGTAGAAAATTGTAAAATTCACTCAAAAACCTTTGAATTATAATAATTATTTATAGTTTTTGTTGTAGAATGAAACAAAAAGGCGGAGCGAACTCTAATGCCGTTGAACAAACAATTCAAGATCATTGATACTCTACACGAGAGCAGCCATACTGTCGTGCAAAGAGCTATTCGAAGAAAAGATAAAAAGACGGTAATCTTAAAGATCCTAAAACCTTCGGCAAGGGATGAACATACAATCACAAAGTTTGTCACCGAGCAAAGGGCGCTCGATCTACTTCACTCAAAAAACATAATCAAGCTACTGGGTGTCATCTCTACCGCAACATACTATGTTCACGTCCTTGAAGATATAAACGGAGATTCACTGTATGAGATCTTGCTCAAGAACAAACTGAGCCTGCAAGACTCCTTGTCCTTGGCACTTGATCTACTAAAAGCCTTAGAAGTAATACATCACAACAACTTTATTCACGCGGACATCAACCCAAAGAATATCATCTTCAACCCTCAGACAGGAGCTGTTAAACTTATCGATTTTGGGCATTGCCTTCCATCTGGAAAACCAGAACAGCACACTGGTATGAGCGCTGTTTCCTCAGCAAGCCTACTATACATGGCACCCGAACAGACAGGTCTTACCGAGGGTAGCATGGATCTGCGAAGCGATCTATATAGCTTCGGTATGAGCCTCTATCATCTTTTCTTGGGCCGCATGCCCTTTGATTCAACAGATAGATATGAACTGGCACACCAACAGGTCGCTTTTAATCCTGAGCCCTTGCACACTTTGGACAAGGGTATCCCTGTCGTCTTATCGAAAATAGTTCAAAAGCTGATCCATAAAAACCCAAAAGAGCGATATCAAAGTGATGAAGCTGTTCTCTATGATATCAAAAAGGCCATCAAACATTTAGACGCTTCCTCTCAGATATCGGACTTCGAGATCGCAACACACAACTACTTGCAGCCCAACATTGGCCCTAGACTTTTTGGACGCGACCATGAGATCAAATTGCTAAAAGAAATATCCAAGAAATTAAAAAACAGCGCGGTGACAATGCTCATATCAGGCCGATCAGGCGTGGGAAAGACACGATTAGTCGAAGAGTTCTTTAACCATACCCTTCCTCTTAATCCCCTCATACTAAGAGGATCATTCGATCAGCGCCAGGAGCACCTTCCTTATCGAGCATTTAAACAGATAGTCTCACAACTGTACACACTGCTGATGAGTCAACAAAACCATGACCTCTCTTCTATCAGTTCTAGTGCAGTATCTACTTTGACTTTCATATTTCCTGAGCTTAAAGACCTATTCCCCTCAAGGATGAATAAGTCTTCGAATTCAACAGAGAATATCAATGTACGGCTTTCAAAAGCACTGAATGAACTTTTTAAAAGTATCGCGACACAAGAAAGACCGCTGATAATCTTTATGGATGATCTGCAATGGGCAGACCCTCTGTCTGTTGAACTTATAAACAACGCTATCATCCAGCCTCACAATCGCCATGTGCATTTTATAACCGCATATAGAGAAAGTAAAATTGAGGCCAACAAAGCAGGTCATTCACTTGTCAAAACACTTAAAAAAGCAGCTGTGCGACAACTTTCCAACAAGGAAGATACCTGCGTATTTGAGATCACACTTCAACCCCTTACACCCAAAAGTCTTGAAGAGATGTTTATCACCCTCTTCTCCTGCAAGAGCAAAAGAATCAAAGAGTTATCCGGCCTTGTACATCTCAAAACCAACGGAAATCCATTTTATATCAAGACATTGCTAAATGCTTTGATTGACTCCGGTAAGCTTTACTATAAAGATGGAAAATGGGATTATTCTACAGAAGAGATCCGAACCTACAATGCCAGTGTAAATATCGCCAAACTCATAAGCTCGAAATATAAAGGACTCGCTCAAGATCACAAAAGATACCTACGCTATCTTTCCATCTTGGGAAACAACTTTAATCTTAACCACACACTAGACATGATGCATTCCCTTGGTTTTGATAACGAAATACTTCAAGAAGTACAAAATGACGGCTTCATCTATACCAATATGCACCAATACCACTTTGCTCATGATCAAGTCCAACACAATATCTATGACTCCATCCAGCCGGAGGAACAGCGCAAGATTCATCTCAAAATAGGGAAATACCTTCAGCATGCCTATGAGGATAAATCGTATACAGACGCTATCAGCTTTGTTGAACATCTCAATGCGGCCTATGCGGATAAAAAAAGCCTTCCTAAATATCTTTTTAAACTCAACCTTATCGCACTAGAAGAGATGCTTTCAAACAACATCTACCCACTTGCATTAAAAAAGCTACGGTGGATTGAAAAACATTTATATGACGATAAACTATGCGAGAGTGCACGAGCCCTGGCATTTAAGTTTAAAACCCTTGCGGTCAAGACGCTCTACCTCAACGCTCAACATGAAGAGGCTGCGCTTGAGATCGAAAGGCTGATCAAAAAAACACATTCAACCAAAGAGAGACTTCTATGTTTTGGTCTGTATAAAAATATCTGTGTGACCCAAGGAAGTAACTTCACTGCTTTGATTCAATTTGGAAATGTGCTCTTCGAGGAGTTGGGGTTTGAGACACCAAAAGACGGCCATCAACTCAAGGACTCCATTGATCAGCTACAGCACATGATTACAGGTCACGAACTTTTCGCCCATCCTGAGAAGATCTACCATCAAACTAAACTCCACACAGGTAAAGAAAAATCTATCTCTGCTCTGTTGATGGACTTTTGGGAAGTTGCCTTTTATCTTTCCGACAGTTCCCTTATGCAATGGGCTTATCTCAATATCGTCCATACTTCGTTCAAACACGGCAATACTTCAAAGTCAAGTTTCGGATATGTGCTCTATGGCGCGCAACTGATATCACAAAAAGAGTACAAAAAGGCCCAACTCTTCGGCCAGGTTTCATTAAAGCTCAATCAGAGCTTTAATGATCCCACGATGCTTCCAAAGATCAACAACTTTGTAGCGAATTTCATCCTTCCTTACAGCAGACCTCTGATATCAAATATAGAACTGTATCAAAAGAGTCTGCATCAAAGTAAGATCAACGGGGATATCATTTTCGGTACCTGGGCAAACTTTTTGATGCATTTTTCATATTATCTTTCCGGCCATCCCCTGGAAGAAGTCAACGAAAAGATCACCTTGGAAAGTGATTTTATAAAAAACTCTGGTGACCTAAAGATGATCGCCATATTCGATGTCTTAGTGAAGAACATAGAGCAGATGCAGGGGATTGATACAAGCAGTAAGATGTTTGATGAAAAAAGTGCGCTTGAACTATGGGAAAAAAATGACTTTCAACCTGCACTTGCCTGGTTTTCCATCATACAAGCGCAGGAGTGTTTTTTAAAGGCTTCCTATACCGAAGGACTTGCTTATCTACAAAAGTACGTTCATACAACAAGCAATGAAGTCATCATGTTCCCAAAACTCAGACTTCATTTTATACGTGCTTTATTATTATTGGGTAAAGTGCTCCCACTTGATGAAAAAGAGACACAGACATTAAGATTAGATCTTGACGAGTTTAAAAGCTATGCGCAAGTATCACCCGTCAACTTCCGGTTCGAAAGACTTCTTCTGCAGGCAGAACAGATGAAATCAACAGATTCAGCATGGGATGTCATCAAAGTCTATGACAAGGCGTTAGAAGAAGCGAAAAAGCTAAACAACCCATTCTACCTCTCCCTTGCTGCACTATGTGCTAGCAGATTTTGGAAGAGCCTCAACTATAAGGACCTCAGTAGTTTTTATTTTAACGAGGCCATTGTCGGACTGAATCAATGGGGAGCATTTTCCATTGTAAAGCATCTCAAAAGCTCCGACTTTGCCCAGGATATTTTGATTCCAACACGAAGCCAAGATTATTCAAATAGTTCCTCAACACTGACACAGGGCAACTTCCAAAGCCTTCTAAATGCTTTTGGCAAGATCTCCAAAGCGCAAACTCCTCAAGAGTTAATCCATGACCTTATGCAGATTATTTTACAAAATGCCACCGCGAGTAAAGCCGTACTACTGCTTGAAGAAAACAATGAATTTCTTGTCTGTGCCAGTACAGATTTTCAAACACAGCAAATCAACACACACCGTATAAACATTGAAAAGTCTGAGTCTATTCCTAAGAACATCATCTCCTATACGATCAACACCGGCGAGGTGGTCAACCTGCAAAAGCCGTCTGAAAGTGGGAAGTTTCAATTTGACCCCTACATACAAGACAATAAGCCTGAATCGTGTCTTTGTCTTCCTACCTTTTTAGAAGGGGAAATCAAGGGTGTTCTCTATCTTGAGAACAAGGATATTCATACTCCTTTGGATAAGCAAACACTCGAGACACTTGAACTCTTACTCAGTCAGGCCCTCATCGTCTATAAAAACACTTCCCTGTATGAAACGATCAAGACCAGTGAAGAGAAGCTCAACAAGGCTCAGGAGATTTCGCATGTCGGAAGCTGGCAGTATAACCCTCGGACACAAAAGCTCAAATGGTCTGATGAGACATACAGGATCTACGGACTGAAACCTCTCTCACAAGAGATAGATGTGCAATGGGTTCTAGATCATCTACACCCTGATGAGCATGAGCATGTTCTACACGCAATCCAAAAATCGCTCGATACGATGCTACCTTATGACGTGATCCACCGCATTATCCTTCCTGAAGCCACTGAAAAGATCGTCCACCAAAAAGCAGAGGTACTCATTGAGAATGATGGCAGAATACTCTCGGGGACCATTCAAGACATCACCCAGTCAGAAAAAGCAAAAAACGAGATATCTAGGTTCTCCCAGGTAGTCAATCAGAACCCCTTCTCTACGCTCATTACCGATACAGATGGCAATATCATATACACCAATAAAAAAGTCTTTGAGATGACAGGATATACACATGGAGAACTTATGAACAAGAAGATGAACATCTTTCGTTCCAACACACACTCCAAAGAGTTCTACCAGGAGATGTGGAAGACCATCAAAGAGGAAAAACGAATCTGGAGAGGCACCCTGATCAACAAGATGAAAAATGGAGAACTGCTTGATTGTGAATCAACCATATTTCCTCTTTTTGATGAGCGACATAACATCACCAACTTTGTAACCATTCAAGAAGATATGACGCAGCGCAATATCAAAGACAAAATCTTCTTTATGCAGACCCGTCAAGCTCAGATGGGTGAAATGCTCTCAATGATCGCGCATCAATGGAGACAACCCCTTGCCGTCATGACCGCGCTGATGAACAAGCAACGTGTAGATATTCTTCTGGATCAAGCCAATCTTGATGATATACTACAGAGCTATGAGAAACTGGAAGCCCAGATCAAACACCTCTCACATACAATAAACGATTTCAGAGACTTCTTCAGAACCAGCAAGAAGCCGGTTCAGACCAAAAGTTCTACTATCATCTCAAAAGCTTTTTCTCTGGTAGAGCATGCCTACAAACAGAACAACATCAACGTTGATTTCAACTACCGTGAGGACGAGAGTTACACCACCTTTGAAAGAGAGATGGAGCAAGTGCTTCTAAACCTGTTCAATAACGCTCAGGATGCTCTTCAAGAGCGCCAGATCGAAAACCCTCATTTGAGTGTCACCTGTGATCACGAGGATGAATATGCTATCATCCATATTGAAGACAATGCTCAAGGTATCCGACCTGACGTCATTGACACCCTCTTTTTACCTTATGTCTCGACCAAGAATCAAAAACATGGTACCGGGCTGGGACTGTATATGAGCAAGACGATAGTTGAAGATCACTGTAAGGGAAGTCTGGATGTTCAAAACACAGAACATGGAGCCAGATTCACGATTAAAATACCGTTAAAGGATAGGAATGGATCATAATAACCTAGTCCAGGATATGCTCAAAGAGTGTCGGAGTCTTGACCTGTTATATGTTGAAGACGATCTGATGCTTTCTGAGACAACCAAAGAGACACTAAGCCGTTTTTTCAACTCTGTCCGGGTATGTCATGACGGAAGAGAAGGTCTTGATGCATACAAAGAGTCTAATTTCGATGTCGTCCTAACTGACATCATGATGCCAAAGATCGATGGAAAAGAGATGTCCAAAGCCATCAAAGAGATCAATCCTGCCCAAGCTATCATCGTCATGTCAGCTCATGAAGACGCAGGTCATCTTATGGAACTCATCGAGATTGGTATCCATAAGTTTGTAACTAAACCTGCAAACATCGAGAGTCTTTTTAATGCTCTGCTGATCACCGCGATCGATATCAACAATGCCAAAAAAGTCGCTCAACTCTCTGCTGATACAAAACAGAACCTGGCGGAGAATGAAGTGCTGCTTCGCACCATCATCGATGCCGTTCCTGTGCGGATCTTTTGGAAAGACAAAAACTCTGTCTATCTTGGATGTAATAAGCTCTTTGCTCAAGATGCAGGATATAAAGACGTGTTCTCCATCATCGGAAAAAATGACTTCGAACTTCCTTGGAAGCACGAAGCACAAGACTATGTCGATGAGGACAAAAGGGTCATAGACAGTGGCAAGGACAAACTCTCTTATGAAAAGCAACAGACCCTTGAAGACGGGTCTCAAATATGGGTAAACACCTCCAAG
>JBFEXN010000042.1:0-11291 GCA_041562655.1 Sulfurimonadaceae bacterium | reverse complement strand
TCAGCTTGGAAGGCTGACGCTCTAGCCAACTGAGCTACGCCCGCGTCTCATTTTAATGGTGGTGAGAAGAGGAGTCGAACCTCTGAACCCATAGGGAGCAGATTTACAGTCTGCCGTCGTTGGCCACTTGACTATCTCACCGATAATTTGTTGTATATATTCTGGTCGAACACTGACGTTTTTCGTCAATTTTTTTCAAAAATAGAATGGTGCTGGCACGAGGATTTGAACCCCGGGCCTGCTGATTACAAATCAGCTGCTCTAGCCAACTGAGCTATGCCAGCATCTAAATTCGAGCTGCAATTATAGACATTTTTGTTTCTATTGTCAAGGGTTTTTAGAAAAAATAGTGAAAATTAATATATTTAGAAATATATTGTATCTCCATCCCCTAAGATAATGGCATTTTTTAATGCTGGTGTTGAGCAGATATCTTTTTTTATCTGTTCAATAAATGTTGGTTTCAGATGGTTGAAATAGAGTTTCAACTCTCTTTTTATGCATGAGATCTCTTCGGCAGCCAATGCCGGCGTCAGGTGCAGACTTTCCAATGCAAGTGCCCCCATCGAAGAAGGGAATGAACATTCAAGGACCACAGCGGTTATCTCCGGATACTTCTCTATCGCCTTACAAAGCTCAGGGTTCTTGTAGGTATCTGCCGTAACCAAAACTGCCGAAGTGTTCTTACGGACAATATAGCCGCAGCTTGGAACGGTATGTGTCGTCTCTACTGCCTCAATGGACGTCGTCGCATCTATGCGATACTCTTTGCCAAGTTCTATGTTCTCATAAACGATGCTCATCTCATCCGCGTTAGAGAGTGGTATCTTGGAAAAGTCAGGCCAAATGACATCATTTAAAAAATGTTTTCGGATAGCTTCCAAAGTCTCTGGAAGTCCCATCAATTTTAAGGGCTTTGTCCTGAGCGTGAAATAAGAGTCCAAGATATAGGCAATGTCTACGATATGGTCAAGATGAGAATGTGTCAACCAGACACCATCAATATGAGCTGCGCCTTCATCAAGTGCACGAAGCAAGTTTCCTGCATCGATGACGTGTGATTCATTAATCAAAAACGACGAGGTCTCTTGGTGAGAACCTTTTGTTCCATAGGCACCTAAGATCGTGATCTTTTCCAACATCTTCCCTTTATCTTGTCTGTATAATACTACCTCATCTAGGTAAATGAATGCCTAGCGCATATTAGCGATGATTATAACGTATCTTTGTATTTATCTCGAATGATCATAATAACATCTATGTTCTCTATCAAGATCTCCTCATAGTTTCGTAAGGGCTGGATCTTAGTGATGTACTCAAAAATCGTCTCAACGATCTCTTCCGCACTATAGGTCATCATGTATCCTTTTTACAAAATATTTGGCCAGAGCATCCTCATCTAAAGATGCAAAACCCACTAATGCCGCTTGCTTATTGCCCTGGAAATACAGTTCTCTCGCTTCATTATAGATCCTTACCTTTTCCCGATTCGCTTGTGTGTCTTTTAAAAGCTCGTATAAAAGCACCTCTTCTTCTTTTCCCTTTACTCGTACTTTCTCTATCGGGCGAGTCAAAAACTCGTCTTTGATTATCGCTTGCGTAAACTCGGTGATGATGATGTTTGTCCCGTAATTTTTATTGAGACCTTCTACACGGGAAGCCAAGTTGACTCCATCCCCGATAACCGTATAATTAAAACGTTTGTCTGAGCCCATATTGCCGACCACCACCTCAGCCGTATTCAGTCCGATGCCTATCTCAATCTGTGCAAGCCCCTCTTCCAAGAAAACCTTATTAAGCTCTTTCAGTTCATCCATCATCTGTAACGAAGACCGACAAGCAGCAGCGGCATGCTCTTGAACATCTACCGGTGCATTAAAAAATGCCATAAGTGCATCACCGATGTACTTGTCTATCATGCCTTGATTCTGCATCACGATGTTACTCATCGGTGTAAAATACCGATTTAGATATTGGATCAACTTTTGCGGGTCCATCTTCTCGGATATGCTCGTAAAAGAGCGAATATCGCTGAAGAAGATTGTCAACTCTTTTTTTTCTCCGCCAAGTACCAAACGCTCTGGCTCTCGTATCAGCTTCTTCAATAGATCTGCCGAAAGGTAAGAGGAGAATGCACCTTGAATAAAGCGCGACTGTGACTCTTGTTCCTGATGCAGGATAGATTCACTGGCCGTACCGGCAAATAACAGGACAAGCAGTGGATAGAACGCATCTAGATAAAGATTAAAGTAGCTATACAAAAGTTTTGCAAAAGCAAAAAACGCAATATATGAGAAAATATAGAGCCCAATACGTTTATAAATAGATCCTATGAACATCCAGCTCAGAGGTAAAAGCAGAAACAGCAATATACTTCCAAATGTAAGAAGTGAGTTTTTTGAGAGGAGTTCATCATTGAGGACATTGGAGATAAACGTATAGTGCACCAGAGGTCCAGGGATCATTCCAATCGGTGTCGCACGGATATCACCCACGCCTATTTCCGTGATACCAAGGATCACGATCTTATCTTTAAAAACATCCTTGTCGAGTCTATTCTCATAAAGGTCTAAGAACGAGTACCTTAGGTAACTCTTTACAGGGTAAAAGTTCAATAAGGCAAACCCAGTATCATCGCTTGGGATATTATGTCCACCAAGACCAAGTCGCTCTTCGTCTACCTGGGATATATCTTGATTCATCTTCATACGAAGGGCCTGTGTT
The DNA here is from genome assembly GCA_041562655.1 of Sulfurimonadaceae bacterium. Lineage (GTDB taxonomy): Bacteria > Campylobacterota > Campylobacteria > Campylobacterales > Sulfurimonadaceae. The sequence goes on along the minus strand of JBFEXN010000042.1, from coordinate 8,567 downwards.
CCTATAGAGGGATAAAGCTCATCCTTATAGGTAAATGCCAATGGGTATCGACGAAAGAGCTGGTCACTGTCGCGCAGACTTGAGAATGTTCCTGAGAGCGTACATGAAGAAAGGATCGTCTCTACGTTGACCTCGGCTTCTTTACCTGCGATAAATCTTTTCTTACTTCCTATCTCCGATGCAAGGCGTTCTAGACTGGAATCACTCAATAGGTCGAGTTGGGATGCAGAAGGTTTTTGCGATGCCTTCTGGCGCAGAAAGAATCCACACAGGCTGTTATCCTGTCTAAGAAGACTTTGAGAAAGCCGATTATCTTGTCGTGTCGGCTCTGAGAAGACCATATCCAGAATCAGAAGAGTTGAGCTGTCAAGCCTGTCTATAGCTTCCGCCAGGATAGCTCTATCCCAGGGCCATCGTCCAAACCTGTTGACACTCTGCTCATCAATGGCGACGAAGACGATATCATCAGAAGCTTTTTTATCTTGGAATAAAAAATTACTATCATTAAAGCGCAAAGAAAAACTGTGAAAAGGTTCCAGTTCTGATTTATAGATTCCCAGTACCATCAGGTAGACGAAAAACATAATCACCATATATTTCATCTTGTTTTTCATCGGGCCTGACTTTTACTCTTGAATCATTGCTTGATAAGACGCGAACCGTTGTGCTGTAGTATCTGTAAAGTCTGACTCATCTACTCGGGATTCACAATCTTCACGACAGCCGCTGGCATCCGTAAATCGAAGCAGCTTACTAGCATGCAGATCAAAGGCTTTGACATAGTTCACCACTTCTTTATCAGCCTGTGCCTTATACGCCTCAAAACCTTGCATCTGTCTATTTTTGAATGCTTCATATTCTGACATGATTTTTTGTTTATGCAGTTCAAACGCTGCCTGTAAGGACTCGATTCCGATAAGGCCTTCGTTCAAGGCAACGACGCCCGCCTTCCCTTTTGCCTCAACGATGAACTCTGTACCCTTGATGCCTATAATAGAAAAGGGTGTCTTGACCGTCAGTCCGCTGAGATGCGCACGCCTTTGGATCTTGTAATAGACTTCCCCACTGCCTTGTATCAGGCTTTTCTCATCAACAAATGTGAGCGCTGAGTCTTCATTCAACACCAACTTAGAGCCATCTGCGAGCTTGATGATGATAGTGCTGTCGGCATAGGTGATCAGTTTGTCGCCCTGAAACAGAAGTGTGTCAGCAAGCACCGTACGCTTTTTAATACTCGAAGCCGAAAGTATTTTGGCCTTACCCTCGACCTTTATGATCACAGCGAGTGAACCCTTGGGCTGGGTGGTAGTGTTACCTTCGAGGTTTGCCGACATACCCCACACGTTTGCAAACAGCACAAGGTACATAAAAATATTTTTCAAGCACATCTCCTGAAAAAATTTGTTTTTATATGTTAGGCTTCTTTCACTTAGACCATCCTTTGCTACATAAAATGCTACAATTTCACAAAAACCAAGAAGGTGGTCTATGTATATCTTATTCTCTCCCAGTGAAGGGAAAAAGCTTGGAGGAGACGGTCCTTTTTTAGATCTTGATAGATTGTTTTTACCATCATTGAAGACAACACGTCTTTCTCTTTTAAACACCTACAATGACGTGATGGGACATAGCTCCCTCGAAGAGCTGCAGATGATGACTGGCATAAAGAAAGAAGAAGAGATCAACAAATATAGAGATGACTTGTTTACGCTACCGACAATGAGTGCCCTAGAGCGCTACGACGGGGTGGCTTATGATTATCTGGATTTTGACTCTCTCTCGACGGAAGAGAAATCCTTTCTTTGCTCACAGACCATCATATTCTCAAATCTTTTTGGCCCTCTTCTCGGAGGAGACAGCATTCCTGCTTACAAATTAAAACAGGGTGCGTCCGTCAAAGAGAGAGCTACTGAGAAAGAGTATAAAAAAGCTTCCAAGAAGGCTCTCGATGAACTGTTTAAAGATCAACTGATTCTTGATCTTCGTGCCGGCTATTATGAAAAATTCTACACACTGGATCAGCCCTTTGTCACTATGAAGTTCTTAAAAGATGGCAAAAGCGTCAGTCACTGGGCAAAAGCCTACCGAGGTAAGGTCTTGCGCACCATCGCAAGTGTGCAACCAAAGACGCAAGAAGAGTTGTGCAAAATCGATTTTGAAGGCTTAAGACTGATTGAATCGGTAAGCTATAAGAAAAACGGGTTGATGCTTGTTTATGAAGTCTTATAAAAGAAGAAAACAGGGATTGAGAAAAGTTCACAAGAAGGGAATCCGCCCCTAGGACGGATATAAATTAGACCTCAGCTAATTCAAGGTCTTTTAGAGATGCTGTCCCATGAGAGATAACACGGTCATGAAGGCGACGAAGCGCTTTTGTAGCTCTTTCGATTGCTAAATCTATTGCTGTATCTAAATCTTTATCCCCTTGGTTGATTACTACCGGGTTTGCATGTGCGACATGCATGTCAAACTCTACATTGACACCATTTTTAATTTCTGACACTACCACATTGACAGTAGTGATATCTAATTGATATTTTGCAAAGCTCTCAATTGCAGCTTCGATATGTTGACGATTTAAATCATTAAGTGTGACATGTCGTCCTGTAATATTGACGTTCATCTCGTACTCCTTCTTTGGATATACTTAAGTGTAACTCTACTAAGCTTAGTAATCTCTTATATACTACATTTTAGAAGTAGTAGCTGGCCCTAAATCCTATATTGTCGTTGCCCTGGTTTCTCTCTTTGATCCCCGTATGAGAATAGTGGGCATACACAAAGCTCACCGCTACATGCTCACAAACAAAATATCCTATATCGATTGCCCCACGGATAAGTACTCTAGATCCCAATTGTCTTCTGTCGGGACTTCCCGTATCCAGTTCTCCGTCATGGACGGCCAGGCCAAAAGAGATCCCCAGCAACAACTGTTTTAAAAACCTGTCTTCCCAGACCAAAGTGGTATAAAGAAAGCTCGTGTCACCATTAAGACTGACATCTGTCCCGACGGCCGGATATGCATTGAAAAGTTTATCTTTATATAAGAGTTCAGCGTGAAGGTCTACTCCACTCTCCATTCCTGATGATATCAGCCCTGTACTGTGGGCAAGAACACCTCCCCTGATCGCATATATACTATCACTTGCATGGACACTGATACAATAGAAGATAATCAACAATACAATTTTCATGCTGTATAATAACACAAAAACTATGGGGTAACAGGATGGATACTACACTTAACGATATTGAGCAATTACAAGTAAAACTGCAAGAAGAGATAGCCTTGGTTTTGTATTTCAGTTCTCCTTCTTGCAATGTCTGTCACGTACTGCGCCCAAAACTGATGGAAGCACTGGAAAAGGAATTTCCTTCTATTGGACGTTACCATGCTGATATCGCACTAACGCCTGAGATAGCTGCGCAGTTTCAAGTCTTCAGTGCCCCGACGATCATCGTTTTCTTTGAAGGGAAAGAGTTTATCCGTAAAGGGCGTTCTATGAGCGTTGAGGGACTGCTTCAAGAGATCAAACGTCCCTATGAGATAATGACCTCATAAAAAGGAGTCCTGTGTGAAGGTATTGTACTGTTTCATAATCGGGCTTGGTCTAGTCATCCCTGATCTGAGCGCCTCTGTGTCCCAAGGAAAAGAGGTCCATGCCAGAGTCTGTTTGGCCTGCCACCCGTACGTCCAAAATATGGCAGGTAAAAAAACATCGCAAGAGTGGAAGCGTATCTTCAAATATCAAGACGGTACTAATGAACTGGCCAAGACACATCTGGCACAAGAAGAAGCAAAAAAATCCTGGAGATATTTCACAAGTGAAGAGTATATGCAGGAGATGAAGCACCTCAGAGACCTTATGCTCAAATACTCCTCTGACAGGGCCGGTCACAACTCCTGTTTTTGATCCCTAGACTAGGAGTAATAAGCCAAAAGGGCGGCCGTAACCGCCACATTCAAAGACTCTACTCCATTTTTCATAGGAATGGAGAGTGTCTTGTTCGAAAGCTGTTCGACCTCCTTACTGACACCCTCACTCTCATTTCCCAAAACAAAGATTGTCTTTGATCCAAGCTTAAGATCAAAGAGTGACTCTGAAGCATGAGATGAGAGTGCATAGATGTCAGCTCCGTCCTCTTTGAACTTCACCAGACTGTTTTCCAGATCATCACAATATAGGATATTTGTCTTAAACAGTGTCCCGGCACTCGCTTTGATGACAAGAGGTGAGATTTTTGCAGAACCTTTTTTAGGCAAGATCACCCCATCCACAAAACCTGCTGCGACCGATCGGATGATCATCCCAAGGTTTTGCGGATTGTGAATACTGTCCAGTGCGATATAGCGATACGATGTCGTTTTAGAAGCTAAAAATGACTCGGCGGAAAGATAGGAGTTCGCTTCAATGTCTGCCGCGACACCTTGGTCCTGCTTGGCATTTTTTGAGATACGAGAGAGTGCCTGCTTGGAGTGGTAGACGACCTCTACACCTCTTTTTCTGCATTGGCCCAATATCTTTGAGATGACACCGTCTTCCTTGTTTGAATCCGCCATATGCACCTTCAAAATAGAAACGTCTTTTTCTTCCAGCATCTCTAATACGACATTGCGCCCGTAAACCGTGATCAAGCGATCAAAGCTTTTCTTCTTTTCATTATAAATATCTGAGTTTTTCATATGGCATTATAACTTTTAATTCTCCTTTTTTGGCAGTGCTATCGATAAAACAAAATAACCTACAAGACCGGAGACAAAGGAACCCAATAAAATCCCCATTCGATAATCAACAAGATTGAAACAGACACCCTCGTGACACTCAAAGGCCAAAGAGCCGATGAACAGACTCATCGTAAAACCTATCCCGCTTAAGATGGCTACACCATACACGCTTGCCCAGGTCGTCCCGTCATTCAAAGAACCAAGCCCCAATTTCTGTGCCAAAAAGGTGAAAGAGAGTACCCCTATCTGCTTGCCCAAGAACAGACCAAGACCGATTCCAACGGTCATATTGTCAGTAAACTCTTTTATACCTATTCCCATAAAACCTATTCCCGTATTGGCAAAGGCAAAAATAGGGAGGATAAAAAAGTTTACTGGCACGTGCAAGGAGTGCTCAAGCTGATAAAAACTATTCTCATTGTCTTTAATCGGAATCATCATGCCCAAGATGACTCCGGCCAGGGTGGCATGGACACCCGATTTCAACACAGCGGTCCACAGGACAATACCCACAAGTATGTAGATGGTATTGTTGATGACATGCATGCGGTTCATCAAAAACAATACACTGATCATAGCAGCTGCGATGGCCAAAGAATAGTAAGACATACTAGAGGTGTAAAACACCGCGATCACAATGATTGCTCCCAGATCGTCCATGATTGCCAAAGCAAGTAAAAACACCTTCAACTGCAGGGGTACGCGTTTGCCCAGAAGAGATAATATACCCAAGGCAAAAGCAATATCTGTTGCCATCGGGATAGCCCATCCTTGCATCGCTGCTTCGTTGTCCCAGTTAAAGAACGAATAAAGTGCTGCAGGTACGATCATCCCTCCAATCGCGGCAAATGCGGGAAGGGCCAACTTACTTGTATCACTTAAGGATCCCTCTACTATCTCGCGTTTTATCTCTAGACCTATCATAAAGAAAAACACCGCCATCAGACCATCGTTGATCCACAGTAAAAGTGGTTTGGCGATATTAAACTCTCCAAACATGATCATAACCGGCGTTTCCATCATCTCCCCATAAGCATAGGCCCAAGGAGAATTAGCCATCAGCATGGCCAAAATCGTCGCAAAAATCAGTAAAATACCGACTGCAGATTTCATTCTAAAGAACCTGATCAGGGTATGCTTCATCGCATATTTCATCGCTGTTCCATTATTGATTTATTAGATGATTATAGCATCTTTATATCACACCTGTTATGCTAGTTAAAAGAAGGGATTTATAAGAGAATTGACACAAGAGGAGTGACCTGAAGCCAGGACCTCCTTGTTAAAAGAAAAAAGTTTTCTAAAAATTATGAAATTTTTGCAACGATCGATTCAGCGCTAAAGCCAAATTTCTCAAAAAGCTGGTCCGCTGGAGCAGATGCACCGAAAGTATCCATATTGATGATTTCATCGGCAAATCGATACCATTCAAGTCCACGTGCTGCTTCAATAGCAACAACCTTGTCTGTTTTGATAATAGAATCAAGGTAAGCTTTGTCTTGCTCGATCAATAGATCAAAACACGGAACAGAGACAACGTTCGCATTGACGCCTTTTGATGCAAGCAGTTCTTTTGTCTTCATCGCTGTCTCGACCTCAGACCCGGAAGCCATCAATGTAATTGTAGCATTAGCCGATTCTTCCAAAAGATACCCACCTTTTGAAGCTTCACCGCATACTGCCGATGGAAGAAGCGCAAGGTTTTGGCGAGAACAGACAAAAGCAGATGGAGACTTTGTCATCTCAAGGGCTGTTTTCCAGGCTTCTACGTTCTCGTTCCCATCAGCAGGACGCCATACATAAAAGTTTGGAAGTGCTCTAAACTGTGAAAGGTGTTCGATCGGCTGGTGAGTCGGACCGTCTTCACCGACACCAATACTGTCATGCGTCCAGATAAAGAACTGCTGAATACCCGAAAGTGCTGCGATACGCGCTGCCGGTTTAAGGTAATCAGAGAAGACAAAGAAAGTCGCAGAAAATGGCATCAATGGGCCATAGAGTGCGATGGCATTAGTGATAGACGCCATAGCATGCTCACGGATACCATAATAGATGTTCTTGCCCTTTGGAAAAACACCCATGTCTTTCAGGTCCGTCTTGTTTGATGGGCTTAGATCTGCTGAACCACCTAGAAAACCAGGGATGCCCTTAGCGACTGCATTCAAGATCTTTCCGTTTGTACTACGCGTCGCATCTGCTTTATCAAAGGTCGGCCATTGGATACGAGAGAAGTCAGGGTTGAGAAGTGCATCAAGCGCTTCGTTCTGCTCCATCAAAGGAAGTTCTTTCAGTCTGTGATTCCACTCTCTCTCAGCCAAGTCACCCGTCTCGATCGCGCATCTGAAACGTGCCATCACATCTTCATCGACAAAGAACTTTTTCTCCGGGTCAAAACCGGCAGCTTCTTTTGCCTTGGCAATAACCTCATCTCCCAAAGGGGCACCATGAGAGTGATGGGAACCTTCTAGTTCACCTGCTCCCTTGGCAATTTTTGTGTTGGCGATGATAAGAGAAGGTTTGTCAGAAGACTTGGCACGGCTGATCGCCGCATCGATCTCGTCAAAGTTATGACCATCGATCTCTTGAACATCCCAACCTTGAGAATCAAAACGCTTGTGCATGTTTTCAGAGATACTAAGGTCAGTTGAACCCTCGATCGTGATGTTGTTTGAATCATAGATCAAAATAAGGTTATCAAGTTTGTTGTGCCCTGCGATTGAACACGCCTCATACGAGATACCTTCTTCAAGATCGCCGTCACCACACAGACAGTAAACATGATGATCGATCACTTTTGCCGTCTCCGAGTTTGTCTGTGCACCCACAAACTTGGAAGCCATAGAAAAACCAACAGCATTCGCAACTCCCTGACCAAGAGGACCCGTCGTGATCTCAATACCTTCAGTATGACCATACTCAGGGTGCCCCGGAGTCTTTGAATCAAGCTGGCGAAAGTTTTTAAGGTCTTCTAACTCAAGTCCATATCCCCACAGATAATATAGTGAGTAGATAAGACCTGTTCCGTGTCCTCCAGAGAACACTAGGCGGTCACGGTTTAACCAAGAAGGGTTCTTAGGGTTATGAGAAAGGTGTTCGCTGAGGACAACCGCAATATCTGCTAAGCCCATTGGTGCACCCGGGTGACCTGAATTGGCTGCTTGAACCATATCTGCTGCTAAAAATCGAATTGAATCTGCCATCTTTTGACGCATCGTATTTCCTTGTAATTATTATCGATGTATAGACCAAAAAGCATAGATATGATTTTTGGTCTATACAGCTTATTTATGTCGTACCAAATACTCTGAAAGTATAGGGGAGAGTTCCTGATAAAGATTTTTATCAAATGCTTTAAGTTGCTCGCTTAACTCTTCTGCCAAATCGTTTGCTTCCTTCATCGCACCTTCCAGGCCGAGAAGTGTCACAAACGAGTTCTTATCACTATCATTTTGCGTTGTCTTACCCGCTTCTTCGGAGCTTTGCGTGACATCTAAGATATCATCCTGTACCTGAAAAAGAAGCCCGAGCTTGATCCCAAAATCATAAAGTTCATCTTCCAAGGCCTTTTGTCCGGAGATGATAGCCCCCATCTTCAACGAAGCCGCAATAAGTTTGGCTGTCTTGTTGATATGCAGTATCTTGATCTGCTCCAAACTCAGCGCTTGGTTTTCAAAATAACAGTCAATCGCCTGTCCAAGGACCATCCCGCTTAATCCACCGTTTCTGGAAAGTTCCCGAATAAGTCTTATACGCACCTCATCCGAGAAGGCAGAAGTCGCGAGGACTTCAAAGGCATAGGTGTTCAAAGCATCCCCGACAAGAACCGCCGTGACCTCATCAT
>JBFEXN010000041.1:0-11546 GCA_041562655.1 Sulfurimonadaceae bacterium | reverse complement strand
GCTATGTGCTGGTTTTAAGACTCAAAAATCTATAATAAAGATATTAATATTTTTTCTAGGCTTTAAATGACTCGTATAATTTTAATTTTTTTAACATTGGCCAACCTTTTACACTCCGATTCGTATCCAAAGTTTTTTTCAAAACTCGGTACGCCCCTCTACAAAGCAGCTGATGCCTTTAGCACACTCTCTCACTTGGAAGGGATGCAAGAGAAGGTGCATTATTATCAGGCCGATGCACAACACCTGCTCAGTGTAGCCAAGGATGTTGAAGCCGATCCAAAGGCAAAAAAAGAAGAACGAAAAGAGTATGTCAGACACCTGCGTCTTCTGGAAAAAGAACATAACGAGATCCTTACCATCTTGAACACACACCTTTTTAAAAGCATAGACAATGATGACTACAAGACTTTTTCATTGATCATGCAAAGTGACTTAGACGCTATTTTAAACAACAATGTCATTCGGAAACGTTCGATGGCATATTATGTCGCAAATCGTACCCGGGGTAAGATTGATAAACTGGATAAGATCTTTTCCTCCATCAATTCTGATCCTTCTTTACATGACTATATTCAAGGACATCTACCAAGAGTAGAGTTTATAGAACAGGTCTATACCACAGATGGGACTACTCGCAAGCTTACTCTCTCCAAAGATGGAAGACTCGCCTATATAGCCGGTGGTCAACACTGCTTCAAGACACTTGATATCGGTGACTTTTCAAGCAGTGGGGAGATCTCTTCGTTTGAACATCCTGATGGCAACTGTGACCTTATCAGTGTCGCCCTCTCTAAGGACCTTAGACATGCCTATCTTTCTGATCTGAACAATGGTGTTTCTATCCTTGATATCAGTGACCCACAATCATTGATAATGGAGGGGGAATATCCAAGGATGAAGGCCCTGTTTGCATTAATATCAAACGATGACAAAACTGCTTTTATCGTACAAAAGGATCGAGGTCTTGGCATATTGGATATAAGCAATAAAGAAGAGCCTAAACTACTTTCAAACTACAACCGTGGCCTCAAAGTCACCTCTTTGGCTTATGATGAGAACAGGTCCATGCTTTATGTATCACATGAAAAGGGACTAAGCCTTTTGGATGTATCTATTTTTGGAAATCCGCGGGAAGTCCTGAACTATCCTGTAGAAGGTGGCTCAAGCTATGTCATCCTTTCACCAAAGAAAAATATCGCCTATCTCTCCTGCCTAGAAGAAGGGGTTCATGTCTTGGATGTCTCTGACGACCACAATATTTCCTATGTCTCACGCTACCAGACAGCGAAACAGGCCCATCATCTTACCCTTTCTAAGGACGAAGCATCTCTTTTCATATCTGCGATGGAAGATGGTGTTTACCACGTTGACACCAGAAATCTCAAGGATCTAAGGCACATTATGACCTACAAAGTGGATGACACATTATCATCGCAGGAAAACACAATGGCTTTCAGTTCGACACTTGACCCCTCTCAAACCGACCTGTATATCAGTTATGGAAAACTTGGGCTTGCTAAGGTCAAACTTAAAAACTAGATCTCAAAACCTCCTCATAAGCCAAGCATTAGTATAATATGCCTATTAAAACTCTGCCAATAAAGAAGAAAGCAATGGACTATTTTGCAAAACGTATCATTCCCTGCCTGGATGTCAAAGATGGGCGCGTCGTCAAGGGCGTTAACTTCGTCGGACTCAAAGATGCAGGAGATCCTGTTGAGGTCGCTAAGCGATATAACGAAGAGGGTGCTGACGAACTGACCTTTTTAGATATCACTGCCTCAAGTGATAATCGCGAGACCATTGTGGATATCGTAGAAAAAGTCGCCAAAGAGGTCTTTATCCCCCTGACTGTCGGTGGAGGCATACGTAAACTTGAGGACATCTACAAACTTCTTAATGTTGGATGCGATAAGGTCAGTCTAAACTCAGCTGCTATTAAACGTCCTGAACTTATCAACGAGGGAGCCAAACGTTTTGGTTCGCAGTGTATCGTTGTCGCTATTGATGTGAAAAAGACAGGGGATCAGTACAATGTCTATCTTAACGGTGGACGAGTGGACACCGGTATCAATGCGGTTGATTGGGCAAAAGAGGTTGTTGAACGTGGAGCAGGGGAGATCCTGTTGACTTCTATGGATGCAGATGGTACAAAAGCAGGCTTTGATATCCCTATCACGCAACAGATCAGTTCTCTGGTCAATGTCCCTATCATCGCCAGCGGAGGTGCAGGAACGATGGAGCATGTAAAAGAGGCTTTTGAACATGGTGCAGATGCAGCACTGGCTGCCTCGATCTTTCACTATAAAGAGATCGATATCATGGACTTAAAACACTATCTTCACGATCAAAACATCCCGGTGAGACTCTAAGATGATAATCTGTGCCGGTAATAACGAGACATTTGACTTTGCTACGCCTATGGGTGTCGGCCTGGTAGAGATGGCGATGAACCTCACGCGTTTGTGCCTTTTTGACAAACCTGAGTTTTTACTCTTTGTCGGGTCTGCAGGTTCATATGGAAACCATAAGATACTCGACATCGTTGAGTCCAAAACAGCAGCTAACATCGAGTTGGCTTTTTTACAGAACAAGGCCTATACTCCGATAGACAATGTTGTAAGTACCAACACAGAAGGGACAAAAGAGATCATCGTCAATAGCTCAAACTATATCTCTACTGATCTTGCCCTGACGAAAAATTTCCTAAGACTTGGGGTAGAGATAGAGAACATGGAGTTTTTCTCTGTACTGCGAATCGCGCAAGAGTTCAACATTCCTGCGGGTGGTGTCTTTTGTATCACCAACTATACTGATATCAATGCCCATGCAGACTTTTTGGCAAATCATGAAAAAGCAAAAGAACTGCTGAGCGAACATGTGAGTAGACGTATCAAAGAGCTCACCTCATGAAACAGACTATACTTGACTTTACAAAAGATGAACTGGCACAGATCATCAAACCAGCTTTTCGAGCGAAACAGATCTATGGCTGGATCTACCACAGTTATGTAAAAAGTTTTGACGAGATGCAAAACATCCCAAAAGCGATGCGTCAGGAACTGGATGATAAATACACACTGATGCCACTTGAGATCGTCAAAAAAGAGAGAAGTGATGATGGGACGATCAAGTACCTTTTTTCCCTGCCGGACGGAAAGACGATAGAAGCTGTCTTACTTCTAATGAAACCGGAAGAGTTAGGTGATGATGGAGAGATCACTTCCGAAGCCAAATACACAGTTTGTGTCTCGACTCAGGTTGGCTGTAAGGTAGGCTGTAGCTTTTGTCTAACGGCCAAAGGTGGCTTTACCAGAGACCTCACGCCAGGCGAAATAGTCGCACAAGTCTTGGCTATTAAGATAGACAATGACATCCCTGCTGCTAAACGGATGAACATTGTCTACATGGGAATGGGTGAGCCCCTTGATAATCTGGACAACCTTGCCACCGCCATTAAGATCTTCAAAGAAGAAGACGGCTTGGCCATCTCCGCAAAACGCCAGACTGTCTCCACCAGCGGATTGAGCACCAAGATCGACAAACTTGGTGAGATGGACCTTGGCGTCCATATCGCCATCTCTCTTCACGCTGTCGATGATGAGCTTAGAACAGAACTCATTCCTATGAACAAGGCTCATAATATCAACTCTATCATCGAGGCTGTCAAACGCTTTCCTATCGATACGAGAAAACGTGTAATGTTCGAATACCTGGTCATCAAAGATAAAAACGATGATCTTGGTTCCGCTAAAAAACTGGTCAAGCTACTCAGTGGCATCAAGGCAAAAGTAAACCTCATCTACTTTAACCCTTATCCGGGCACACCCTATGAAAGACCGAGTACAAGTTCGATGGTCAAGTTCCAGGACTACCTTATCAATCACGGTCTTATGTGCACTATCCGCCAATCAAAGGGTATTGATATCTCTGCAGCCTGCGGACAACTTAAAGAGAAAGAGAAAGGGGAGTTCTAATGCTGGCAACAGACCTGTTTCAAATCATTTTCTTAAGCATTGTCGTCATCATCGGTATCGGTGGTATGATCATTGTCGTACGTTCAAAAGACAAAGAAGACTAAAGATCAATGAAACTCGTCTTGTTACGTCCGCTCTCTTTTGATCTGTACAGCGCTTCATCTGCACTGTTATAGATATTAAACTTTGACACTTCCTTGGTACACACAGTTGTCGCCACACCCATAGAGACTGTCAATCGTCCAAAATCTTCATTGTATTGATGTTCTATCTGCAGATGCGAAAGTGCCTCATGGATGTTATCACTCAATGTCTCTGTAAACTCTTTTGATGTGTCATACAACAAAATAGAGAACTCTTCTCCTCCAAGGCGGAAAAGATAGTCATCAGTTCGATGTAACTGCTCCTGAAGTGTATTGGCAACAGCCTTGAGTGCATCATCTCCCTTCTGGTGCCCATAGTTGTCATTGTATTTCTTAAAATTATCGATATCGATCATAAAAAAAGTGATACTTTTACCCTCTGAAGAGCAGCGACTGTAAAAATGCTCAAAGATCGTATCAAAATGCCGACGGTTATAGATGTTGGTCAACGGATCCGTAATCGCTCTCTTTTTTCTTTCATCAGAGACACGCTTGCGAATAAGATGTGCCTGGACCCTGGCTACAAGCTCATGTCCATTGAACGGTTTGGCTATATAATCGATAGCACCATTTTCAAAACTGCTCTGAAGCGTCTGTATATCATTGTTGGCGGTAACCATAATGATAGGGATGTCCTCATGATGCATATCGTCTGAGATCAGTTTACATGCCTGCGTTCCACTTATCTCAGGCAGGACGTAAGAAAGAAGTACCAGATCAGGCTTCTCATAGCTTAAGACTTCTAAGGCTGTTGCCAGGTCAGTCGTCGTAAAGATATGCTCAAAGGCCTCTTTTTTCAAGATAGCCTTCGTGATTGAACTACTATTGATAGAGTTATCAATAATAAGTATTTTCATAGAGTGTATATCTATACTATCGTTCATACTGGTCCTAAACATAAGTTGTTATATTCTAACACTATAAAGTAAATATATGAAGAAGAAAAGAATACTTCTGATAAATTTGCCGGAAGTATTCTTTTAAAGTAACGGGCTTAGTCCATATTTGGACGAGGGGTATCCTGTGTTCTTGCAGGGAGCTGCGGATAAGAGACTTCTGGTTTCTTTCCAGACAATGCGTTAAAAAAGGCTTCTATCGATGCTGCTTCTTTGTCATTTATCTCTACACCCAACTGAATGCGTCCCATCTCTACGATTGCCTCTTTAAGTGTCTCGACAGCACCGTTATGAAAATAAGGACCTGTTTCCGTAATATTTCTTAGTGTAGGCACTTTGACAAGACCATTTTTGTCCCCTTTGAAATCGCCGACATCTTTATATTTATATTCACCCGTGATTCCAAAGGCCTGCATAGAACCGCCAAGAGCTATCCCCGTGTGACATGTCGTACACCCCTTGTCAATAAAGGTCTTTAAACCCTCTTTCTGCTCTAGGCTCATCGCTTTCTCGTTGCCGTTCAAATAAGCATCAAATGCTGATGGCGTAACAAGTGTACGCTCAAAGCTTGCGATCGTATCCGTGATCTTTTCATAATTGATATTGACATCATCACCGTAGGCAAGCTTAAACGCTTGAACATACTCAGGCATCGATGTCACCGTATTGACAACATGTTCTTTTGTCGCTGCCATTTCCGGACCAGCCAGAATCGGACCCTGTGCTTGCTTCTCTAAATCAGGATCTCTACCGTCCCAGAACTGAGATCCCATAAATACTGCATTATATACTGTTGGTGAGTTCAGATGATGCGGGTTGGCCGTCCATTTGTGACCGATCGCCGCAGCAACACCATCCACACCGCCCGTCCCCAGGTTATGACAAGTATTACAACTTATTAGTCCACTCTTTGAAATACGTGGTTCAAAGTACAGCTTTTTACCTAATTCCACCTTGGCATTGGTAATCGGGTTCTTCGGATTGTCTATCAACTTACGAAGCTCTTTGCTATTGTTAGGAATAGCGACCAGACCTGCATCTTTTGCCTGTTTTGTCAAACCGGAACCCATTACCAAACTCGCTGCCAACATACTGAAAACTACTGTTTTTACCATCTAAATATCCTTCTTTATTTTTTACTGTTTAATCTTGACTGATACTCTTGCGGATGTTTACAAACCGGACAGACCTTCAAGGCTTTTTTGCCCCTATGAACATGTCCGCACACTTCACAGATCCACTCTTCTTCCTCATCGCTTTGAAACTCCGCTTCTGCTTCAAGTCGATCCAAGAGCTTCTGGAACATCTTTTCATGTTCAACTTCGATTTGACCAATACCCTTGAAGAGCCTTGCCGCATCTTTGTGACCCTCTTCTTCAGCTATTTTAGCAAATTCTGGATACATTGTGACATTTTCATATGATTCTCCGGCGATAGCCATACGAAGGTTCTCGGCTGTTTTACCAAAATCCTCACCCGATTGCATCATATTATATAGTTTCAATTCAAGCTTTGCATGTGTCTTCTCATTGTTGGCCGCACGTTGAAAATGCTCAGCGATATCTCTGTAGCCCTCCTTTTGAGCTACTTTGGCAAAATACTCGTAACGATTTCTCGCCTGCGACTCACCAGAAAATGCCTTTAAGAGATTTACCATCGTAAGGTTATCCGTCGTATTCTCCATTGCTTTGCCACAACAATGCAACTCCCCACCCCCTACATGGCTGACTTCGACTTCGTTTCCACAAACAGAACATTTGTATGTCTCATACTGTCTCATCTCATTTCCTTTCTTGAAGAATAGGATGTTTCTCCAGAAGATTATAGTCCCGAAGAGTTAAAGTCAAGATTTTAAAAACAAACTATATATATGTTATGTTAAAAATATAATCTGTTAAGTTGATATTGTGATAGATACTGAGAATGATGAAAGTCGTTAATGTAGAAAACAGTCAACACACCAGGGAGACTGTTTGTGCAGAATGATACCACAAGAATCTTACATATACGAAAAGTATACATGGCAATAAAAAATATTTCATGTATTTCTAAGATACTCTCTTAAACTTATTTTTTTTATCTAATAAAAATATCTTTTTTTCACTTAACTGTGTAATATTCACACGTTGGCCTAAGATGTGAACAAATTGAAGAAAAAATGCTCTAAATCTTTCTTTTCCGACTTAATTTTTTATAAAAAAATATTTATTTTTTCCTGAAATTTAACATAGGCTGTTATTTAGGAGAAAGCCTATTTTTCCTAACTATCCCCCTATTTATAGGCATTTCAGTGGGATCTATTGATCTAGTAAAGAAGAGGTTATTATAAATATAAGTTTTGATTAGAGTTGAGACAGAATCTTATTCACACTATTGTCTTTTCCTTGTGAACAAGCTCGACAAAAGAGTGTCCTTGTAATAAAAATGTATTCAAAATGAGTCTAAACTGTAATCCTTACTCATTACTATTCTTCCAATCATAAAACGTATACATAAAGGATGAATATGATCTATGTCGAAGGAATGCTTCGTAAAAGTTACCCTGCCCTTTACAATAAAGTTCCATCTCTCGCTTTACGACCCGGAATCAAACTTTTAAAAAAACTCTTTCATGAAAAAGAGGTCAATACTTTTTTACATCAACACGAACGTCTAGCCGGTTTAGATTTTGTTGAAGCTGTTTTAGAATATTTGAATATCTCTTACAAGGTCAACCAACAACAGCTTGAAAATATTCCAGCCATAGGAAAGGCTCTGGTCGTTGCCAATCATCCTCTAGGTGCGGCTGATGCTTTAGCGCTCGTCAAGATGATAAGTGATGCCCGTCAGGACAAGGTCGTAAAAATAGTTGCCAATCAGATGCTCTCACATATACCTCAACTTTCCCAACTTCTTATACCTGTTGATAACATTAATGGAAAACTGACACGTCAATCCCTACAAGAGATCAATAAGGCGCTGCAAAATGAAGAGATCGTGATCTTCTTTCCCGCAGGTGAAGTCTCCCGTGCTTCGTTCAATGGTATTAAGGACAGTCATTGGAAGAGTGGGTTTGTCAAAATAGCACAACGAACATCAACACCTGTCCTGCCTGTACATATCAATGCCCGTAACTCATCTGCCTTTTACGCTCTATCCTTTTTATATAAACCTATGAGTGCGCTTCTGCTGGGTCATGAATTAATGCGTTCACGAAAACCATTAGAGTTCAAGATTGGTGAGATAATCCCTCCCTCTTCATTTCAGAACACACAACTCAAGCATAAACAATATGCACGGATTTTCAGGAAACATCTATATAGAATTGCTAAAGGGCGCACGACACTTTTAGCAACCGAGCAATCCATATCACATCCTGTAGACAGACAACAATTAAGGAGTGAGATAAAAGCTGGTGAAAAGCTCGGTTCAACAACTGATGGAAAAGACATCTGTCTCATTGAGGCTGAAAATGCACCGACCCTGCTGAAAGAGATCGGCCGTTTGCGTGAGTATACATTTAGAAAGGTCGGAGAAGGAACAGGGACAAAACGGGATATCGATAAATATGATGAGTATTATATGCACTTGGTCTTATGGGATGAAGATGCCCTGGAAGTCGTGGGAGCATATCGTATTGGTGAGTGCTCATGGATCATGTCTTGGCTTGGAAAAGAGGGCCTATATATGAATGAACTTTGCGCCATAGATGACTCACTTGATGACAAATTAGACGCTGCCATTGAATTAGGCCGTAGTTTTGTTCAGCCAAAATATTGGGGCTCCCGTGCTCTTGATTATCTATGGCAAGGTATAGGTGCTTATTTGTCTCATAATCCGCAGATAAAATATATGTACGGCCCTGTTTCCATCAGCAACGGTTATCCAAAAGTCGCAAAAGACATCTTGGTATATTTTTATTCAACTTACTTTAAATCCAAAGAGGATCTTCAATCCTCTACAAAGCCATTTAGTGCCAAGCATCCCTACATACTCTCGCGCAATGTCAAAACCGAGTTTGACCAACTATTTACTGGTCAAGAATATTCGGAGGCTTTTCGTACGTTAAAGTCATACTTGAAAGGGTTGGAAGTCTCAGTACCAACTCTGTATAAACAGTATGGGGAACTGTGCGAAGAAGGTGGTGTAAACTTCTTTGACTTTGGTGTCGATCCTAGTTTCAACAATGCCATTGACGGGTATCTATTGGTCGATCTGAATAAACTAAAAAGTGATAAAAGGCGTCGCTATTTAATCCAAGAGTGATAAGGGGTCTGTGGCAAACACATCCTTTGAGTTAATGCAATACTCTGACCCATGTCTAAAGCAGAGCTGATTTGCATGCAGCATCAGCCTACTCGCTCCGCTTTTTTTTATACGTTCTTCTTTAGTGATCTCTCTATCCAAAAACCTGACAATGTCTTTATCCTCTTGACCGTAAATCGGATCACCTACAATTGGATGTTTCACGTGAAACAAATGGACTCTTATCTGGTGTTGTCTCCCTGTTAGCGGAGAAGCTTCAACCAGCGACATATCGAGTTCTGGGTAATAACACAGGCGTTTGAAACTGGTTTGTGAGGACTTCCCATCTTCATGTACTCTAACAACCATCCTAACAATAGCGCTCTCGTCTTCTTTGCGTAGTAAAGGGGCATCGACATCAAGTCTTTCTGGAAACTTCCCATGTACTAACGCTAAATAGTTTTTCTTTATCTCCCGGTTTTCAAACATCATCTTCAAACTACGTTCTGATGTTTTGTTCTTGGCAATCAATAACAGACCACTTGTCTCCTGGTCGATTCTATGCGTAATATTTGCATCTCGTCCGAAAGCATGTTTGGCCTCATCGATTATGGAGTAAGGGGTATATCTGTTTTGAGGATGGACCAGAACACCCGTAGGTTTATCATAAATAGCAAACTCATTGGTCTGAAAGATAGGATCCAATCCTCTTGTCTCTGGTTCAAAACAGATGAAAGAGACCTTTCCTTCAAGATAACCAGAGGTATGAGACATCACTTCATCATTAACGCTTAAGCGTCCTTTTGCGATAAGGCGCTGCGCTTCTTTCTGTGTATAATCTAGCTCTTGCATAAGGAATAGAAATGCCTTTGTCCTCTCTTTGACAATAAACTCTTTTCGAACAAACGGCATTCTTTTCCTTAGGTTTTTAATAGAGAAATTGTATCCAATAGGAACTGAAGATTTGATAGCATGTTTCACGTGAAACAATTAAAACGAAGCACCTGATGGCTTATCTATTTAATCAAGTTATTAGCCACTCTCTGTTAGTATCTCGTAATTAAAACTCACCACAAGGTATATACAATGGTAGAACGTTACGCCAGAAAAGAGATGTCCGAGAAATGGACACAGTATGCACGATATGCAGCATGGCTGGAAGTTGAAAAAGCAGCGGTAAAAGCTTGGGCAAAACTTGGAAAGATCCCTCAAGAAGATGCAGACAAGATTGTCAAGAATGCAAGCTTTTCAGTAGAACGTATAGAAGAGATTGAAGCCGTTACCAAACATGACCTGATCGCATTCAACACAAGTGTCTCAGAAAGCTTGGGTGAAGAGTCACGATGGTTCCACTATGGTATGACAAGTTCTGATGCGGTTGACACTGGTGTCGCATTGCAGATGAGAGACTCTTTGAACATTATCATCGATGATGTAAAGATGCTAATGGAATCGATCCAAAAACGTGCCGAAGAGCATAAGTTTACTTTGATGGTAGGACGAAGCCACGGTATCCATGGTGAACCTATCACTTTTGGTCTGACACTTGCTGTTTGGTATGATGAAGCCGCACGCCACCTGAAAAACCTCGAAGAGACGATGGACGTCATCTCGGTAGGACAGATCTCAGGCGCGATGGGTAACTTTGCACACGCACCTCTTGAACTTGAAGAGTATGCAATGGCAGAACTTGGACTTAAACCTGAACCATGTTCAAATCAAGTCGTACACAGAGATAGATATGCCCGTCTTGCAACTGCCTTGGCACTTCTCGCTTCTTCCGTTGAAAAGTTTGCTGTTCAAATCAGACATCTGCAAAGAACAGAAGTCTATGAGGCTGAAGAGTATTTTGCAAAAGGGCAAAAAGGTTCTTCTGCTATGCCACACAAACGTAACCCGATCCTAACAGAAAACATAACAGGTCTTGCACGTACAATCCGATCATTCGCAAACCCTGCTATGGAAAACGTGGCGTTATGGCATGAGCGTGATATCTCTCACTCATCAAATGAGCGTTTCTGGTTACCGGATGCATTCATCACGACTGACTTTATGTTGCACCGTATGAACAATGTTATCGCTAACCTGACGGTCTATCCTGAGAACATGATGAAGAACCTGAACCTGACTGGCGGTTTGGTCTTCTCGCAGCGTGTACTGCTTGAGCTGCCGCTTAAAGGTGTGAGCCGTGAAGATGCCTACAAAATCGTTCAGCGTAACGCGATGAAAGTTTGGCAAGAGATCCAGCAGGGCAAACCGACAACAAACGAGAAAGGTGAGAGCCTCTATCTTAACCATCTGTT
>JBFEXN010000040.1:0-11638 GCA_041562655.1 Sulfurimonadaceae bacterium | reverse complement strand
TCACTGCCACTCTTTTTAAACATGCTAAAGTCATGTTCACCCTCAAAAAGTACCATAGCCTCCTTTATATCCTCTATATTGATTTTTCCGGGTATAAAAGTCACAAAGGCATTCTCAAAAGGATTACTCTCTTCATCGCAGAGTATATATCGGTAGGCACGGCGTTTGGCACTGTATCTGGCATGGAATGTATCATCAGCCTCTTTGAGTTGACGTATCTTGATCGTGTCTGGAAGCTGAAACTGCAGATGTTGTCTGAGCTTCTTAAGGTCCGACCAGAAAGGGGGTACCTCACAATGCATCACCTGTTTAAAGGCATGCACTCCGGCATCCGTACGCCCGCTTGCATGCAGTTTTGTCTGTATATTAAGTATATGGAGTGCTTCGTATAGCTTGCCCATGACGGTATTGTCTGTATGCTTTTGGACCTGGGAACCCTCAAATGAGGATCCGTTATAAGAGATGAGGAGCTGTATTTTCATAGCTGAATCAGTACCGCTTGAGGACTTTCTGGTAGTAGAGGTAAGTGACACTTAAAAGCGTAGCAAAACTAATAAGCGCGATGGTATAGAGTCCAAGCGGTTTCGCCAGTACAAAGGTCAACCCGTAATACAGCAGCACGGCCGTGAAGATATAGATATAGGTGTAGCCTTTTTGGTGACGTGCATTGATGATCCCTATGGTTGGGACAAGAAAAACACTTAAGAGAGGAAAAAGTGCCACCAGCGCATTGATGGTGAATTTTTTTGTCATCTTCTCGCGCTTGTCCGGACTCAACCAGTATTGAAAGGTGTCTCTATACTCATCTGTATCAGCCACGGTTGTATCATTGATATACATCTTTCTGTAACTCATCTGAGAAAGGGTGTCCTTACTATAGTTAAAACCTTTACCTTGATCAAGTTGAAGCTTCAATACGCCGTCTTTCGTGACAACATCGGCGTGCTTTGCCAGGATGAGGGTCTCCTCTTCGGCTTGTTGGTTAAAGAGGATCAGATCACTGAACTTGCCTTCCTCACCATTCTCACCGACAAAGATAAGCCAGTCCCCAAACTTGTGTCCATACTCCGATGCCTCGATATTGAACTTTGCTTCGGTCTTCTTGACCTTGATAAAACTTTGATACAGGTTCTTTGTATGCGGAGAGATGATAAAAAAGAGAATGACCAATATCACTGTCTGCACGAGAGCAAGTCTGGCAAAAAAGGCCAGAATATTCGAGGGTTTTACACCTAAGGAGAAGATGACGATCATCTCATAATCAAAAGAGAGCTTGGCTACCGTCATGACTGCCGAGATAAAAAATGTGATGGGCAGGGTATAAAAGAGCAGGTCCGGCAACATGAAAAGATAAAGCTTGATCATCTCAAAAAGGTTCAGCTGGATTATAGAGGTAAAGGCTGCTATCTTTACCAGCATGATCACCGATGCAATGACATACAGGGGCAAAAATATAGAAAAGTATATCTGAGAAAAATGTGATAAAAGATAGTTTCTGAGCTTATCCATACAGGCTGTTCCAATAGTTTATAAATTGTGCGTCAAAAAGATAGACGATAAAGAGTGCCAGGGCAAGAAAAGGCACAAAAGGGACCATCTTGCTCTCATCTGTCTCATTACGCATCAGTATCATCACCGGAAGCGCAAGTACGGCTGCTACAAAGACAGACATCAATGCGAGCTGGATTCCCAGGATAGCCCCCATCGTACCGGCCACCATAAGGTCTCCTTCTCCGAGTGCCTCTTTTTTGATAAGGTAGGAGAGATAGAAACGAAGCAGTGCAAAACCACCGACAAAAAGAAGGGCGTTTTGGAAGTTCAAGACGAACCCTTGCAGACTTGTCGCAGCGGCCATAGCGGTTGTCAAGGCCAGAAGATTAAGGCTGTCCGGAACCATCTTATAATAATAATCGATGACAGACAGGGCCAATAAGAAACTAAAGGAGAACGCTATCATAAAGGCCATATAGCTAAGGCCGAGTTTAAGATAGATAGCCCCGAATATGACAGCAGTCAGTAACTCGACAAGAGGATACTGAAACGAGATCTTCTCATCACAAAATGCACACTTACCGCGTAAGAACAGCCATGAGATCACGGGGAAATTATGATAAAGCTTTAGGGGTGTCTTACATTTGGGACAGTGTGAAGCGGGAAAGGCCACGTTCTCATCTTTTGGGATACGGGCTATCAAGACGTTTAGAAAAGATCCAAATACCAGGCCAAAGACTACAATAAACCCAAAAATCATTTAATACCCCCAAAACGGCGCTCGATATTTTTATACGACGTAATAATACTCTCTAACTCTTCACTTGTAAAGTCTGGCCATAAGGTATCTGTAAAAAACAGCTCGGCGTAGGCTGCCTGCCACAAAAGGTAATTAGAAAGTCTATGGTCACCGCCTGTTCTGATCAACAGATCGACGTCATGTTTACAGTCAAGTGCATTGCTAAGACTCTCTTCGGTGATCATCTTGCTCTGTTTCAAAGCGTTGACTGCACGTAATATCTCATTTCTTGAGCCATAGTTCAAGGCAAGGTGTTGCACGAGATTATTCCCATGCTTTGTCTCTTCCTCGAGCCTGCTGATCTGTTTTTGTAATGTCGGGTTAAATCGCGTGACATCACCGATCATCTCAAATCGTACTCCCATCTCCAGATAGGTCGGAAGTTCCTTTTCAAGGTAGGTCGCAAGAAGTTTCATCAAAAACTCGACCTCGAGTTTTGGTCGTTTCCAGTTCTCTGTACTGAAGGCATAGAGGCTGAGCCTTTGTATCTCTGGATTGTTCGCACAATACGCGGTTATTTCCCGTACGCGTTCAGAACCCGCCTCATGGCCGACAAAACGCTTTTTCCCTTGTTCTTGTGCCCAACGTCCATTGCCATCC
Organism: Sulfurimonadaceae bacterium; assembly: GCA_041562655.1. Lineage (GTDB taxonomy): Bacteria > Campylobacterota > Campylobacteria > Campylobacterales > Sulfurimonadaceae. The sequence continues at coordinate 8,748 of JBFEXN010000040.1, read as the reverse complement.
ATGATCATGGCAATATGTCTTGCTTCGTTCATATATTGATATCCAAAATTTTATCGTTTAGGACAAAGAGGGGAGTGATCTCCTCTTTGAGCTGTATCTGTATGGCACTGTCTAAGGAGAGTTCATCTGTGTGCTTTTGTAGCAGTGTTAAACTCTCTTCAAACAATACATCGATCCGTATATAGATCTGTCCATCTTTTAAACCGACGACGCCTTCAAGCGGACCTAGATGTTTAAGATGTGCATAAAATTGTACTTCATCTAGGCTTTGTTTCTCTTGTCTTTTCCTTTTTTTGTACTGTACAAGTCCAAAACCGTCTGCATATTTGAATGGGAGAGAGACAGTTTGCTGTGCCAGGCCCAGGAGCATCTGTGTCAAAAAACTGAATTCGTCTTTACTGGAACTGTTTGAAAGCCCACTCAAGAGTCTGGAATGCAGTTCGGTAATAGCCTCTTTTGAGGGCTTTTTGAAGTGTGAGATAAGCTCGTCCAGCTGGAAGATCGCCTGTTCCGGTTTTAAAGGTGCTTTGTGAAAATGTTTTAACACAATGGTGTTGTTCTTAAGGTCCTGAGAAACGGAGGCAAGATATTTCGCACCGACATCCAGAGGTTTGGTCGTTGTTGTCTCAAAGCTCTTGTCTTGGATCTGAAGAAGGTATTTTTGAGGTGAGAGTCTTTTCAGGACCATTACCTCCAAGGGAAGTAAAGAGGAGAGTCTGTTTGATGACAGTTCTGCTAACAGGGTTTGAATCTGAGGCAGGGAGGCTATGATCATAAGCTTTTACAAAGTTCCGTCAGTTTGAGTGAGAGTGAGAGTTTGTCCTCGTTGGCCAGGCTGGTTTGATCCTCTTTTGTGATGAACTCAAGAGCATTGTCTGCTGTTCCAAAGCTTGAACTGTCTTTTAAAAGGTTATAACACACAGCGTCTAACGATTTGGTAGCCAACATCGATTTGGCATTGTCAAGTCCTGTAGCATCGTCCATCTCTGCTTTGAAGCCGATGGTAAAGATGCCATCTTTGTTGATGCTGGAGAGCAGATCGCTGTTTTGCTTAAGTTCGAGTGACCATGTCTCACCTATGTCAGACTTTTTGACTTTTCCATGTTGAGGAAAAGAGGGGATATAGTCACTGACTGCTGCTGCCATAAACACGAATGGTTTTTTCTGGATGAGTTCGGGATTAGCGTCGCTCATCAGTGTCGGTTTGCTCATTTTCCCTTTTTTAGCCACACGGATGGAATCGTTGAGATACTCCAGCATCTCATCTGAACTTTGGACGTCTATCTGATGCATTGCCTGTGGAAGGCGCTGTGGAAAACGAGATGAGATGAAGTTGACGTCGGCCCCTTTGAAAAACAGAGCAAGGGCCAGGGATGAACCCATCTTGCCACTGGAAAAGTTAGATAGATAACGTACATCATCGATCTTCTCTATCGTGCCTCCCCCTGTGACAATGACACGTCTGTCTGTCCAAAACGCATCTTTTAGAAGCATCTGGCAGGTCTGAAAGTAGATATCTTCGATGTCGATCAGGGCACCGTCGCCTTCTGTATTGCATGCAAGCAGTTTCTTCTGTGTGTTCATGATGGTGTAGTTTGATAGGGCCAACATCTTCATAGAGTGGGAGATGATAGGGTTGCTTATCATATGGGTATTGGCCGCAGGGCAGAGCAGTTTTTCCTCTGGGTAAGCCAATGCCGTTTGAAGAAGGAGATTGTCGGCGATGGCATTGGAGAGTTTAGCAATGGTGTTGGCAGAAGCCGGAGCTATGACAAAGACATCTGCCCACTCTGCGATCTTGATGTGGTTCAGGTCAGAGTCCCATGACTCACTCTCAGCGTGTAGCACCTTGTTCATACTGATCGTCTCGAAGGTCAGTGGCGTAATGAATTTTTTGGCAGATTCGCTCATGACGACACGGACTTGTGCACCACTTTTGATAAACAGACGGATCAGTTCTAAGGACTTATAAATGGAGATAGAGGCTGTAACACCAAGAAGTATTTTTTTACCGTTGAGTAGTTCTGGAAACATATTGATATCTTTTTTGTCGTATTTTACACTATTTTGGTCATAATTTCATTAATGATAAGAATTACAAGTCAATGCGGGAACGCATAAATGCCTCATCGCGAAAAATATGATGTCATCGTAATCGGTTCGGGTGCTGCAGGAATGATCGCCGCGATCACAGCTGCCAGACGGGATAAAAAAGTTCTGCTTTTGGAAAAACTATCCAAACTTGGTTCCAAACTCAAGGCGACGGGAGGGGGCAGATGTAATCTAACCAATACCTTGCCGAACGAAGAGTTCATGGCACGCTTTGGCAGGGAAGGTCGCTTCATGACACCCGCCTTGGAAGCCTTTGATCATAAAAGGCTTATAGCATTTTTTGATGAGATCGGAGTACCCTCACATGCTCCTGATGGATACAGGGTCTTCCCTATCACTCATAATGCCGGAACGATCCTTGATGCCTTGGAGGCTGAGATGCAAAGGCTTGGTGTCGAAGTGATCTGCTCACAAAGGGTCGAGAAGCTACTTTTTAATGATGAGCATATGGAAGGTGTCAGTACGCAGGACGCCTCATTTTATGCACCTAGTGTAGTAGTCGCGACAGGTGGGCTTGGTTATCCTGTGTTGGGCGCGGAGGGTGATGGCTATCCTTTGGCTGAGTCTGTTGGGCATAAGGTGACGGAACTCTTTCCGGCGATGATGCCCTTAAGGGTGAAAGAGACCTGGGTAGAGAACTGCCGAGCCGATACTATTGCCAAGGTGGAGCTTCGTGTTGACTTGAAAAAGGCGAAGAGACTTCGGGCCAAGGGAGATCTGATATTTACTAAGACAGGTATACGCGGTCCTGTTGTCTTGGACTTTGCAAGAGAAGTGACGCCCTTGATAGAGAAATATGTGGAAGTTCCTCTTTTGCTTAACCTTACAAAGGGAAAAAATGAAGATGAGCTTTTAAAGTATTTCAAACAGGAGATAGAGAAAGACCCGCATCAAAGCACCTTGGATATCATGATAACGCTTCTGCCTGAGGCAATAAGCAAAGAACTTTGTAAACTCGCAGGAGCAGAAGGTGAACTTCGCTTTAACAAACTGGAGGGAAAGGTCAGGTCCGAGCTGATCAGGTTATTAGCGTGGACGCCCTTGACAGTGATCGGACATGATGGTTTTAAGATGGCGATGATCACGCGGGGAGGAGTCGATTTGAAAGAGATCCGTCCTGAAACGATGGAGTCCAAGGTGATTGAAGGACTTTTTTTCTGCGGAGAGGTGATGAACCTGGATGGCCCTTGTGGGGGATATAACCTTCAGTGGTCATTTGCCAGTGGATATTTAGCGGGAATGCATATAAAATAGTACGATTTACGTTATGATATCCACTTATTAAGAAAGGTGTTGACCATGATGACTTCTGTTAAATCTCGTATTATCGCTGCGATAGTCCTATTTAGTTTATTGGGGGTGAGTGGTATCTATCTCTATCTCTCTTCAGCCTTCAATTATTTCTCAAACACGACGGCCACAAAGTCCTTGAATATGCTCTCCAAGTCAGTTTTTCAGACACTTTCTCAAGGTATGCTGCTGGGTGATTCTGATGTCATTCGGGCGATAGTGGCCGATGCCGGTTCCATTGATGGCGTCGAAGGTCTTGATGTGATACGTTCTGAAAAAGTGGCAGAACTCTACGGTTCAAAACAGCAGGCAAGCCAAGACAGCATGATCAAGACTGTATTTGCCTCAGCCAAAGAGGAGACGGTAGAAATTGATGAGGGAAAACACCTTTTACGATTGGTCAGACCATTAAAGGCAGAGGCCAACTGTCTGAGTTGCCATGCCAATGCGAGAGAGGGAGATGTCTTGGGGCTGATGGACTTGAGGTTTTCATTAGAAGACAATGATACCCAGATCGCACAAGCCAAGACAGCCCTTATCATTGCTCTTATTATAGCCTGTTTGGCTTTTATGTCAGTAGCATCGCTGTTCTTTACGAAACAGATCATCCGACCTTTGGGTGAGCTGCGTGAGAACACTCAAAACCTCGTGGATGGGGATAAGGACTTGACCAAACGTCTGCAGGTAAAGTCAGAGAATGAGTTTGGTTTGGCTGCATATGCAGTGAACGATTTTGTTGGCATGGTCCAAGATACTGTCAATGAGGTGAAGACGTTGGGTGTACGTAACAGTTCCATCGCTGCGGATATCACAAATGCTACACGGACGATAGGTGAGAGTGTGCAGAAGGAAAGGGGTATCGTTCACGATACGACGATGAAGAGTGAATCGATCAAGGCGATACTGGCACGTTCGATCGAAGTCGCCCAAGAGACTCAAGAAAAGGTCTCTACGGCAAATGATGAACTGATCGATGCCAGCTCAAGCCTAAGTACGCTGGTCCAAGAGGTTGAGGGATATATCCAGATAGAAGAGGAACTCTCAAGCCAGCTGATGCATCTTCGCTCCGATGCGGATCAGGTCAAAGATGTCTTGAATGTGATCAAAGAGATCGCAGAACAGACCAACCTTTTAGCGTTGAACGCTGCTATTGAAGCGGCACGCGCAGGCGAACACGGTCGCGGATTTGCTGTGGTTGCGGATGAGGTAAGAAAGCTTGCCGAAAGAACGCAAAAGAGTCTCTCAGAGATCGAGATCAGTGTAGGAACGATCGTACAGTCTATCAACGATGTGAGCGACGAGATGAGCAGTAATGCAAGGAAGATGGAGACGCTTACAGCCATATCATCTGAAGTCGAAGAGAAGATAAGCCTGACATCCTCTGAAATGCAACGTTCAGTAGAGGTCGCAAAAAACTCCTACCATGACTCTGTAGAGATGGTCCAACATACAGAAGAGATCTTGCAAAAGATCTCTGAGATCAATGAATACTCTCGTTCAAATCAGCTCAGTGTTGAAGTGATTGAAGCGGACTCTGCACAGCTACTTGAGGTGGCAAAGTCTTTACAGTCGCGCATCGATGAGTTTAAAAGCTAAAAGAGAATTATTTCTTTCCAAAGAACTTGTAATAAAAACCGGCGACGGACTTGAGTGGAGCGCGGCTTACTGAGAGGGAACCTTTCTCAAGCTTGTCCGCCGTCACAGTCGTACCGGCTGCGATAAGTACATCGTCTTCTACGATTACAGGTGCGACAAGCTGTGTGTCTGAACCGATAAAGACATTTTTTCCGATGATCGTCTGGTACTTGGCCTTACCGTCATAATTACAGGTGATGACACCTGCACCCACATTGGTTCCCTTATCGATCTGAGCGTCTCCAAGATAAGAAAGGTGTCCGGCCTTAACCCCTTTGAGTGTTGACTTTTTAACTTCTACAAAGTTCCCGATGTGAGTATCTTCGATATGAGAGTGTGGGCGCACATGGGCCAGTGGACCAATGTCAGAGTTTTTGATAATACTGTCTTCTATCACAGAACCAGATTTGATATGGGCATTGTCAATCAGGGTGTTACCGCATAAACGTACACCGTTCTCAATGATAGACTCGCCTGTGAACGTCACGCCCTCTTCGATATATATAGTCGAAGGAAGTTGCATCGTGATACCTTCTGTCATCCATCTCTCTTTGATACGTTCTTGCATGATCTCTTCAGCTTTTGCCAAGTCTGATTTTGAATTGACACCTTTGAACTGTTCTTCGTTTACCAAAAGTGGCTCGATCATAAGTCCATCAAGCTGAGCCATGGAGATGATGTCTGTTAAATAGTATTCACACTGGGCATTGTCGTTTGAAAGATTGGGTAGGTGTTTTTCAAGAACAGACTTTGAAAAGCAGTAGATGCCTGCATTGACGGTCGTGACGGCCTTTTGCTCATCAGATGCGTCTTTCTCTTCGACAATGCGTTGAACACCCTTGTCGGATATGATCACACGACCATAACCCGAAGGGTCTTGCAGATCAAATATGGACATGATAATATCTGCGTGTGAGGTTCTAAACCCTTGCAACGCTTCAGCCGTGATCAGTGGCATGTCGCCATTAAGGACAAGGAGCCTGTCATGCTGAGGCTTGAGACCCATGACCGCACCACCAGTACCAGGGAAATTGTCCGCGTCTTGTACGACAAAACGTATCTTGTCGCCAAAGTGCTTACTCATGGCTTCTTGAACCGCTTCTTTTTGGTGATGAATGACAATGGTGACATCATCAGAGATCTTTAAAGACTCTTTGATGATAAAGTAAAGCATCTCTTTACCGCTGATCGGATGGAGAACTTTTGCCGTAGATGATTTCATACGGCTGCCTTTTCCGGCGGCCAAGATCACGATGGATAGGTTCATAAATAAAGCTCACTTTAGTAAAATTTAACGCAATTGTAACAAAAAAGTCGGACTAATGCCGAGTTGGGTGAAAATGAAGCCTCTTTGGCTTGTAATGTTTTTTCAAAAACGACCGATGTAAAGAGAAAGAATCTTCACATATGGATGTGACTTCTCTTACTCAGGCTGTATTTAAGCTTGTTTTTTAAAAATTAAGTAATAATTATGTTACTTTTAAACTATTAATTTTCTGGGGTAATAATGGATTTAGCAACGGTCATAGGTCTTGTTTTAATTCTTGCGCTTTTATTTGGTGCAATGGCGATGGGTGTTGGTATCGGTGCTTATATCGATATACCTTCTGTGTTGATCGTTATTGGTGGTTCCCTTGGCTCACTTCTTGTCGGTTTCAAGATGGAACAGATGAAGAGTTTTGTCAAGATCTTTATGATAGCCGTCAAACCACCTGAAGAGGACCTTCAAGAACTTATCAAGAAACTTGTCGAGTATGCGACACAAGCCCGTCGCGATGGGATCTTGTCATTGGAGGCAGCGGCGAATACCGAGGAAAATGCGTTTTTGAAACAGGGCCTGTCAATGGCTGTTGATGGGAATGAACCTGATACTATCCGTGATCTTTTAGAGATCGAGATGGATCAGACGAGTACGCGTCACAAAGGAAATGCAGCTATCTTTGATCAGTGGGCCGGATTTGCCGGGGCTATGGGTATGATCGGTACCCTGATCGGTCTGGTCGCTATGCTTTTAAACATGGCAGACCCTTCGGCGATCGGACCTTCGATGGCGGTTGCCTTACTGACTACGATGTATGGTGCGATGATCGGTAATATCTTTGGTGCGCCGATCGCCAATATCCTTAATATTCGTAATGATGAAGAGAACCTCGTCAAAGAGGTCGTTCTTGAAGGGATTATGTCTATTCAAGCAGGGGATAACCCTCGTACACTCGAAGCCAAGCTTCTATCTTTCCTTTCACCTGGCGATCGTGTCAGTCAATTTGAATAAGTTATAGGCAGTACGATGGCAAAAAAAGCAAAGCCCTGCGACTGTCCTAAATGTCTGCCAAACTGGCTGGCAGCCTTCGGTGACCTTATGTCGCTTCTACTGTGTTTTTTCGTCCTTCTTCTATCCATGTCGAGTATGGACGCTAAAAAGATATCTGAGGCGATCGGTTCGCTTGCCGGTGCGATGAGCGTGCTTGAAGGTGGGACAAAGACAGAGATCTCGAAGCAACGTATTCTCGAGTCTACTCCGATAGAGAACCGTGATGAGAGTTCGGAACAGGTAAACCGCATCAAGCAGGCGATCGCTGAGATGAATGAGATGATGGAAAAGGGTAAAGGCCCGGCTGTCACACTTGCTGAGAGTGAGCAGGGCTTTGTGCTTCGTCTGCCGGCAAGTCTTCTTTTCAAATCCGGTGAGTCAAAGATAGAGAATGAAGACGCACTTCTTTTTCTTAAGCGCATCTCTTTATTGGTACAGGAACTTCCAAATGAACTGGAAGTGAGTGTTCGTGGACATACAGACAACAGTGCTCCGGGAAACAACAGTCTCTATCAGGATAATTGGGACCTCTCATCTCAACGTGCGATATCAGTTTTAAAAGAACTTCTTTTAGGCGGTGTCAAACCAAACAGGATGCACGCAGCCGGATTTGCAGAGTTTAGACCGGAAGCGAGCAATGAGACGGAAGTTGGACGCGAGAAAAACCGCCGCGTAGAGCTTTATTTCTATGCGACTCAAACGGATCAAAAAGGTGAGCTGCAAAAATCGATCCTTGATAAGGCAGAAGCGCTAAATAAATGATTAAATACCTGAGCCTTTTGGTACTGCTTGGTGTTAGCATCTTTGCTGAGACCCTGGAAGTGCCTACCGTAAACTTGTCCCTTTCCTCACCTGATTCACCAGCTGCATTGGTGAACTCTATCAACGTCATCATCATGTTGACGGTACTCTTTTTGGCCCCGAGTCTTTTGTTGATGACAACGACTTTTACACGTTTTGTGATCGTCTTCGGGTTTTTACGTCAGGCCATGGGAACACAGCAAATCCCACCAACACAACTGATGGTCTCTCTTGCTTTGTTATTGACCATCTTTGTAATGGAACCTGTCGGCGTCAAGGCTTATAACCAGGGAATCAAACCCTATGTCGAAGAGAAGATATCTTATGAAGTGGCTTTTGAGAAGACGACGGAACCGTTTAAGAACTTTATGATCCGAAATACCAGAGAAAAAGACCTGGCGCTTTTTTTTAGGATTCGTGACATGCAAAATCCAAAGACGATCAAGGACGTGCCTCTTTCGGTGGTCATCCCGGCCTTTATGATCAGTGAGTTGAAAACGGCTTTTGAAATCGGATTTTTACTTTTCTTGCCTTTTTTAGTCATCGATATGGTCGTGGCTTCGATCTTGATGTCGATGGGTATGATGATGTTGCCGCCG
>JBFEXN010000039.1:0-11729 GCA_041562655.1 Sulfurimonadaceae bacterium | reverse complement strand
GGTCTTTTGCACAAACAATCTTACATATTCGACAGCAGTATGGTGTTGAGGGCATTGGGGGGCTGTGTTTGCTGGGACTGTCGAGCAATCACAGTTACAGCGAAGCTCTTATTGAAAAGGGGTATGGTCGAATACCATTGGCATTCAAGTACAAGACTCCGATATTGTACGATCGTTTTGAACGGGCAGTACAGCGGGCAAAAAATAAAAAAGCCGGTATATGGTCTGATGCTGGTATAAGAGAGTGTTTTCTCAGTGATAAAAAGAAATGATCGTCACAGGGGAAGGATGAAGAGCAGGAGCTAAAGCTCCAAAATCTAGTCGTTTGTCAGATAGATCCAGAACTCTTTATGACTTTTCCCCTGATTTAAAAAATAAAACTGCAGTATTGCCACGCGATAAAGTGTTATCAGCATTTTTGCATAAGGGATAAGGATGGCAATCCTGATAAGGACAGACTGCTCTTTTTCGCCCTTTGTCTCCATCATCTCTTTGATCCCGATGTTTTTACTCAGGTAAATACCAAAAAGCAGTGAAAAGATAAAGTTTAAAAGAATACCGAATAGAATATAAGCCATGAGCTCTTGCTCAAACATACCTGCGATCATGATTTAACCTTGAAAATATATATTATTATGATTTGAATTGTAACGAAGAAAAAAGAAGAGAGTGTTAAAACTCTTCTTTTAATAATGTCTTTTTATTTGTAGTTTGCGATAGCGTCTTCAAGAATCTTTGTTGCAGAAGCTTTGTCTTCAAAACCTTGAACTTTTACCCATTTATTCGGCTCAAGCATTTTGTATGTCTCAAAGAAGTTCTTGATCTTCGCCAGTGTATGCTTAGGAATGTCACCCAGGTCTTGTATCTCATCAAAAGTCGGATCTATCTTAGATGTTGGAACTGCAAGAAGTTTCTCATCAATACCGCTTTCATCTTCCATGATCAAAACACCAACAAGACGACAATTTGTTACACAACCTTCTTGCATTGGGTATTCTGTAAGGATTAGGATATCAGCAGGGTCACCGTCTTGAGACAGTGTCTTGTTTACAAAACCGTAGTTCGCTGGATAGTACATTGCTGAGTGCATCACACGGTCAAGTACAAGAGCACCGCTCTCTTTTTCAACTTCATATTTGATGTTTGAACCGCATGCGATTTCAATGATAGCTTTTACTTTGTCTGGATTCTCACCATAGCCGATTTTATCTAAGTTCATCGTATTTCCTTACTAAGAATAAATTAATTGGCGGCATCTTATCAAAATTAAGGTTAAAAATATCTCATCCTAAAAAAAAGCAAAATATCTTAAAAGGATGGACGTAAAATGGTAACAGTCATCTAAAAACATTTTTTACTTTTACGACTTACATCGACATTTAAACATCTTTGTATTAGTATTTAAAAAAATTTTACAAAGGTAAAACAATGGAAAATCTTGTTTTCGAAGGTTTTAAGTTTATGCTCTTAGGGATGGGGACGGTGTTTGCGTTTCTAGTCGTTATGATCATAGCGATGAATCTGCAGTCTTACATCATACATAAGTTTTTTCCGGAACCTATACCTACGGCAGACAACAGTTCAAGTAAAAAAAGCAGTAATGCAAAGATCGCGGCAATAAGCGCAGCGATACAGCATCACAAAAACGTTAAAAGTTAAGGAATAAGATGGCTAAGAAGTTTATCGATATTATGGATACAACGTTTCGTGACGGATTTCAATCCGTCTTTGGGGGACGTGTACTAATGGATGATTTCTTTCCTGCAGTCGAAGCAGCGAAAGAAGCGGGGATCACACACTTTGAGTTCGGAGGCGGGGCACGTTTTCAATCTCTTTACTTTTATCTAAACGAAGATGCTTTTACGATGATGGATCGTTTCCGCGAGATCGTCGGACCAGATGCAAATCTTCAGACATTGGCACGTGGTGTCAACACAGTAATGTTGGATACGGGTTCACGCGAGCTTGTTGACCTGCATGCGAAGATGTTCAAAAAGCACGGGACAACAACGATCCGTAACTTTGACGCACTGAATGATGTAGAGAACCTGAAATACTCAGGTGAGCGTATTACGCATCACGGTCTTAAGCATGAAGTGGTTGTGACGATGATGGACCTTCCTCCTGGATGTGTCGGTGCGCATGATGTTGCCTTTTATGAGAAGACTCTACGTGAGATACTTGACTCGGGTATTCCTTATGACTCTATCTGTTTCAAAGATGCATCAGGGACTTCGTCTCCTAAGAAAGTTTATGAGACGATCAAGATGGCACGTGGTCTGGTTCCTGAAGGGACACATCTTCGCTTGCATACACACGAGACGGCAGGTGTTTCAGTAGCGTGTTATTTAGCCGCACTTGAAGCGGGTATCGATGGTATTGATATGGCAGCAGCTCCGGTATCAGGTGGTACGTCACAACCGGATATCCTGACAATGCTTCATGCGACAAAAGGAAGTGATTTTGATCTTGGTGGTTTAGAGATCGAGAAGATCCTTACCTATGAAAAAGAAGTCCAAAACTGCCTTGAAGACTACTTCATGCCACCAGAAGCGACAATGGTCTCTCCTTTGATCCCGTTCTCGCCGATGCCAGGTGGTGCACTGACTGCCAACACTCAGATGATGCGTGACAACAATATATTAGACCGTTATCCTGACGTTATTGATGCAATGCGTGAGGTCGTGGAACGTGGTGGTTATGGCACATCAGTGACTCCAGTATCACAGTTCTATTTCCAGCAAGCACTTAATAATGTTATGCAGGGACCTTGGAAAGCTATCGCTCCAGGTTATGGGAAGATGGTTCTAGGATATTTCGGTAAGACACCGGTTGCTCCGGATCCAGAGATCGTTAAGATCGCTTCTGAGAAACTTAATTTGGAACCGACAACAGAAAATGCTATCGATCTTGCTGATGCGGATGAGACAAAATCATTAGCTTACTGGAGTAAGAAACTAGAAGAAGAGGGCATTGAGACGACGGAAGAGAACATCTTCATCGCAGCTGCTTGCCAAGACAAAGGTATCACATTCTTAAAAGGTGAAGCCGAAGTAAATGTTAGAAAAAATTCAGATATGCCAACAGAGGGGAATGGAAATATGGGAACAGGATCTTATACAGTCGTAGTAAATGGAGAAAAATTCAGTGTTCAGGTCGCTGAAGGTGATGCAGATATTCAAGTAACTGCGGTTAATGGCGAGAGCGCTCAAACATCTGTACCAGCTTCTGGAAGTGATGAAGATATCAAAGCACTTCTTCCGGGTAATGTATGGAAAATCGTTGCTAATCCGGGTCAAAGTGTTGCCGAAGGCGATGTTATCATGATCCTTGAGTCTATGAAAATGGAGATCGATGTCGTAGCACCTCACGGTGGTGTGATCAAATCAATCAATGTAGCGACTAACGACAAAGTTGTCGAAGGTCAAGTCGTAGCAGTTATTGGATAAGTTGATGAGATCTTTTGCAATTAAACTGTTGGCATTGATGATGCTGTCTTTTTCGGCGTATGCTTCAACGGCACACTCTGAAGAGGCAGCAGGCGCATCGAGCACTCATAAAGAAGAGACATACAAGTCTCAAACAATGGGTGAGATGGTAGTTGGATTTTTGAAGTCGACAGGCGTTAACGCCATCTTAAATCCTGATCCAAATGAGCTGAATGCTCATGGTGAACAGATGAGTGACTTTCATAAGTCATGGGGTCGTGTACTGATGATCCTCGTGACCTTTTTACTTTTCTATCTTGCTATTGCAAAAGGGTACGAGCCGCTTCTACTTCTTCCAATTGCTTTTGGTGGTCTTTTAGCAAATATTCCGGTTGCAAACATCGCAGGTGCGCATGGTTTCTTAGGCGTTATCTACAACATGGGTCTTGCAAACGAGATGTTCCCGATCATCATCTTTATGGGTGTTGGTGCGATGACAGACTTCGGTCCGCTTCTTTCCAACCCTAAAACTGCGTTGCTTGGTGGAGCGGCACAATTTGGTATCTTTGGGACCTTGGTCGGTGCAGTTGCACTGTCTCAATATACGGATGTATTTGATTTTACATTGCAACAAGCAGCTGCGATCTCAATTATCGGTGGAGCGGATGGTCCGACTTCTATCTTTATTGCAACGAAGCTTGCTCCTGAACTTTTGGGCGCGATTGCAGTTGCGTCATACTCATACATGGCTTTGGTGCCGATCATTCAGCCTCCGATCATGAAAGTCTTGACGACAGAAAAAGAGCGCAAGATCAAAATGACGACACGCCGTCATGTGAGCCGTCTGGAAAAACTTGTCTTCCCGATTATGGTATTGACATTGGCGATCATGATTCTACCGGATTCAACACCTCTGATCGGTGCTTTTATGTTTGGTAACTTCTTAAAAGAATCAGGTGTGGTTGAGCGTCTGAACGATACGCTTCAAAATGCTTTGATCAATATCACAACGATCTTCCTTGGTCTGGGTGTTGGTTCAAAGTTGGCTGCTGATCAATTCTTGGTTGTAGATACACTGGCGATCTTGATCCTTGGACTAATCGCTTTCTCTGTAGGAACAGCGGCAGGAGTCATCATGGCGAAGATCATGAACCTTTTCCCAGGTGAAAAGATCAACCCGCTTATCGGTTCGGCAGGTGTCTCTGCTGTACCTATGGCGGCGCGTGTTTCTAACAAAGTCGGTATGGAATATGACCGTTCTAATATGCTTTTAATGCATGCGATGGGTCCAAACGTAGCCGGTGTTATCGGTTCGGCCGTTGCTGCAGGTGTTATGATCTCTATCTTCGGGTAGGCTAAGCCACATTTGCCATATGGGATTGATCTCCCATTAGGCCTCTTTTCTCTCTAAATCTGCTCTACTACCTCTATTTTTCGATAAAGACCATCTTTTTTTGTTACAATTCAGCATGACTGATATAAACAAACCTTATGAATTAATACAAAACATCGTGGATGCACAGGAAAACCTTGTTCTGATTATAGAAGATGAGAAGCCTATCCTGATGAATAAAGCGTGCTGTGGTTTTTTTGGCGTCTCTTCTTTTGAAGAGTACACAAGAAGTTTTGGAGACTTTGTTAATAATTTTGTTCCTCACCCTGCTTATTTCAACATTGGTAAACTTGAAGAGAATCAAAGCTGGATAGAAGCATTAGACGTCCTGGATCAAAAAGACAAGATAGTTAGCATGTTAAACACTTCACATGAACCACGTGCTTTCAGTGTAAAGCTTGATACCTCTCATCCTTCTTACGCCGTACTAAGTCTAAGTGACATCTCGGCGAATCTGATCAAATGTATTATGACAGAAAATGATGTGAGTATCGACAAACAGACGGGTGCATATAACAAAGAGTACTTTTTGCATACGGCAGAGATACTTCAAGATGCGGCTGCTTATAATGAAAAGGAGATAGGTTTGACAATGATCAAAATCCTTGATCTACATGAAGAATCATTGAAGAACTTGGTGAGTAATATTAAAAACAGCATCCGCGAGAATGACATGTTGGTGAAATTCTCATCAAATACGCTTATTTTGGCCTATTTAGTGGACAAAGAAGATAATGCACTCTCATTCAGCAAAAAGTTGCAAGAACTAATGGCGAAGGAGCGTTTACGCGGGATGAGTTTTAACCTCTCTGTCACACTTGTCAAAAAAGGAGAAAAGCTTACTTCTTCGATCAAGCGCCTAAGCGAAGCTATAAATGAGGAGAGTTTTAATAAGCTGCAGCTTATTTAAACCAGCTTTTTACTTTATCAAAAACAGACTCAAATGTACTCTCATGTGGTTTTGACTCGATTCCAAAAGACTCTTGAAGTTTCTCAAGAAGCTCTCTTTGTTCATCGTTAAGACTGCTTGGATAAGCTAGTTTGATTTGCGCGATCAGATCGCCTTTTCCGTGTCCATGAACGTCAGCGACACCCTCATTTCTAAAGTTGAACTGGGCTTTGTCTTTAGTGCCTTGTGTCAATTCAAGTTCAAGCTCTCCCGTCAATGATGGGATTTTGATGGTCTCACCCAATACGGCCTGTGTGAAGAATACGGGTACTTCTAAGTAGATGTCGTTTCCATGACGGATGAACGTCTCATCTTCTTCAACGTGGAAGGTGACGTATAGATCACCGCGTGTTCCGCTTTTACCTTTATTTCCATGGCCAGAAACACGTAATCTGTTCTCGTTATCGATACCGGCAGGAACTTTTATTGTGACGGTGTCTTTGACTTCTTTATAGCCTTGTCCCTTACAGTCGCCACATTTTTCAGCTACTTGGGTGCCTTCTCCGTGACATACAGGACAGGTTTGGGAGAAGGTCATAAAGCCTTGTTTCATATAGACTTGGCCTTTTCCTGCACATTGTGTACAGGTCTTGACCTTACCGTCTTTCGCACCGGTTCCTTTACAGCTTGTACAGGCATCTTTGTACTTGAAGTCTAGCTCTTTCTCACAGCCAAATACTGCTTCTTTGAAACTGATACTCATATTAAGACCAAGATCAAGTGGATATTTTTCCTCAGGACCGCGTCTGCGTTTAGAACTTCCGCCGCCGAAGCCGCCAAACATCTCTTCAAACACAGAACTCAGGTCATCAAAACCTCCGCTAAATCCGCCACGGCCTCCGCCGCCTCCGCCTTGTAGACCCTCTTTACCGTAGCGGTCATAAATACTGCGCTGTTGATCATCGCTTAAGACCTGGTATGCCTCATTGCAGAGCTTAAAATTGTGTTCTGCTTCTGCATCACCGGGGTTTTTATCCGGATGATATTTTTTCGCCATAGCTCGATAGGCTTTTTTAATGGTGCTTTTGTCAGCATTTTGTGCAACTTCTAAAATTTCGTAATAACTTAGTTCTTCCATAAATATTCTTCTCTTATATCGTAAGTTTTGAGGACGGTTTCCAAAACACAAGAAAGCATCTTCGGTCGTTTTTATAAAGATACTTTTTATTAAGGAAAAAGTCGCTTCGAATCAGTTTTGGAATTATACCAATTTTTATCGATATAATACAATTATGAAATATTTGATCACTCTGTTGTCTTTTCTTCTTCTTTTTACGGCTTGTTCAACTAAGGCGACAGATAGATTAAACGTCATCTCTTATGGACAGTATCACGAAGTCCCGTTCAATGATCTTCCTTCCTGGGAAGAGGAGGACTTTGATGACGTGTTGAAGACGTTTCAAATGACCTGTGAGAAAAGCTCACGCAAAGCACTTTTTGTCAAGACCTGTTCGCTGGCAGATAGTGTGAAGGATGGCAAGACGTTCTTTGAAGAGAACTTCACCCCTTTCGTTGCTTTGTCGGAAGAGTCCTTGGCTACAGGATATTATGAGCCTACGCTTGAAGGCTCCTATACCAAAAGTGATCAGTTCCCATATGCGGTGTATGGTGTCCCTGATGATTTGATCAAGATAGAACTTCCCAAGGAGTATAATGATTTGATCAGGAGACCTGTGCGGGGCCGCTTGCTCGATGGCAGGATCGTTCCTTATTATTCCCGTCAGGAAATAGCGCACAATGCATTGGAGTCTCAGACTCCTTTATGTTATGTCAATGATAAAATCTCTCTTTTCTTTTTACAAGTCCAAGGCTCAGGAAGGGTCTTGCTTGATGATAATAGCAGTCTTTATCTAGGCTATGGTGACCAAAATGGATTTCCTTATGCGTCTATAGGAAAAGAGATGATAAACAAAGGTTACATAGAAAAGGAGAATGTCTCATTAGGGGCGATCTATGATTATCTACACGAGCATCCGCAAGAGGTAGATATGATCTTGAACTCAAACCCGAGCTATGTCTTTTTTAAAAAGCGTCAAAAGGCCGCCAGTGGAGCTCTTGGCCTAACTTTGAAGGCCGGCCGTTCCGTAGCCGTAGACAAGAAGAATATTCCATTGGGAATGCCTCTGTTTATCAGTACAAGGGAGCCTGTTTCCAAAGCGAGATATGAGAAGATGGTCTTTGCTCATGATACCGGTAGTGCGATCAAGGGAGAGTCCAGACTTGATATATTCTTTGGCTCGGGAGAGATGGCGAAGAGGCAGGCCGGCCTGATGAAAGATAAGTTGAAGTTGTGGATACTTGTCCCAAATGATTACCTTATTCAAAGTAAGGAATGATAAAATAACACCTATGAATCGCGGACTAGAAAAATTCAATATATTAGTAGAAGCATTAGAGTCTTTGCCGACAATCGGAAAAAAATCTGCAACGCGCATGGCTTATCATATGGTGATGCAAGATAATTTTGCAGCCATGAAGATAGCGCATGCCATAGAGAATGCCTTGGGATGCCTGCGTAAGTGTACGGAATGCGGAGGACTGTGTGAAGACGAGCTGTGTGGTATCTGCGCAGATGAGGGGCGCGACAGAGAACTTCTTTGTATAGTCGAAAATGCAAAAGATATCCTAACCCTTGAAGAGGGTGGTTTTTTTGAAGGACGGTATTTTGTTCTGGAGAACCTGGAGCATTTTGACTCCTCTCATCTGGTTGACCTCGTCAACTCTGGGGTGAAAGAGATAGTCTTTGCTCTGACCCCTTCAATCGCCAACGATGCCGTCATGTTATTCATAGAGGATAAACTGAGTCTGTGTGATGTGAACTTTACAAGGATAGCGCAGGGCGTACCAACGGGTGTCAGTCTGGAAAATATAGATCTGTTGTCTTTAAGCAGAGCAATCGAGGATAGGGTCAAAGTATGAGAAGAATATTCTTGTTATCAAGCCTAGGAAAGATGATGCTATCAGGTGTAGCGCTTCTCCTGCTGACAGGCTGCAGTGCTTCTCCAAAGAATGCTTATGCATTAAGGACAGCAGACCATGGACAGTGTCGCTCGTTAAACAAGGGTGAAAGAATCTACTATAAAAAGAAACGCGTTCAGTATCTATGTGAGGACAATTATGTTCTCTTTGCAAGACCATATAAGCACAAGGACATCTGGTATTTCCCATCCGGCGAATATAAGGATAAAAAGATCAGTAAGGTCTCATCCACAAAAATAGAAAAGGTCTTTCATAACATCTGCCAGGTTCAGGGTTTACGTGGAACGGGAGACAAGAAGATCACAAAGTTTTATTTTGACACAAAGCTGAAAAGATGTATACCTTTTGAGTGGAGTGGCAAGGGTGGGTTCGTTCCTTTTGACTCAGTAGATATCTGTGAGATGAACTGTTTTTATTAAGTGGATCAGAACTGAAAGCTTTCTCTCATCACCCTCTGTATCTCATCAAGCTCGAACTTTTCCTTAGTGAAATAATTGTTTGCAAGGACACCCTGTCCAAGTAGCATATCCGCACCATCCTTATACGTGATGCCCAACTCTTTGCAGAGTTTTAAAAATGGAGTGAGTTTTCCATAGATAGCATCAGCAGCAAAGGAACTTTTTTCAAGAAGTGCCTTCAGTAGTTCAACAGGGGCCGGATAGGCATCATCACTTAGCCCGGCAGAAGTAGTGTTGACGATAAGGTCATAGCTGTCAACAGGGCATGTCTCCCAGGTATACGTCTTAAACCCAGATTCTTTGAAGTAAGTGAGGTTTCCTTCAGAGCGATTCAGTACAGATACTTTAAAGCCTTCAAGTTGGAACTTACGTGCTAATGCCTTGGCTGTTCCTCCTGCACCGATGATCAAAATACGTTTGATAGTTTTAAAGGGCTCAATGGCGAATAAAAAACCGTCAGCATCGGTGTTGTAACCTATCAGCCTTCCGTTTTCATTTACAAGTGTATTGACAACGCCTATCTCTTTTGCAAATCCGCGTACTTCGTCACAAGCTTTGTAGGCGGCTTCTTTGTGAGGAACAGTCACATTCGCTCCGGAGAGTTTCTGTGCAAAAAAAGTCTCTTTCAACTTACTCCCATCCTCAAGATGTATACGAGTATAACAGGCTTTGAAGTCCAAGGACTTGAAGACATGGTTATGCATTAGCGGAGAGCGGGAGTGTTTTACGGGATTGCCAAAGATGGCAAAAAGCAGATGCGGATTGTTCATGATAGTATCTCTTTACTTTTTATTAACTCTGCTAAGATTCGAGTTTTAAGTCATCTAGAGAGCTAAGTAATGCACCGAGTTTGTTTTTCACCTCAAGGTATTCTAATTCAGAGATCGAATCAGCAACAACGCCTGCTCCAGCCTGAAAGACAATGCGGTCTTTTTTAATCATAGATGTGCGTATGGTAATGGCTGAATCCATGTTTCCATCAAAACCGAAATAGCCGATAGAACCTGAGTAAAAACCGCGTTTGATCCCCTCGTATTGAGCAATCAATTGCATAGCGCGTATTTTTGGTGCACCTGTCATCGTGCCCGCTGTAAAGGTGGCAGCAAACAGATCAAACATATCTTTGCCTTCTTCTAGCTCTGCGATGACATCAGTCACCATATGCATGACATGGGAGTATCTTTCGACGTGCATCATGTCATGGACTTGGACACTTCCTGTCTTGGCAACACGGCTGACATCATTTCGTCCAAGGTCGATCAGCATAAGGTGTTCTGCACGCTCTTTTGGATCATTTACAAGCTCTTCTTCCATCTCCATGTCTTTTGCCATGGTAGAACCGCGCTTACGCGTTCCTGCGATAGGGCGGAGTAATAGTTCTCCGTCTTGCAGACGTACCATTACTTCGGGTGAACTTCCGACAATCGAGAAATCTTCAAACTCAAGTAGAAACATGTATGGAGAAGGGTTCTTTGTTCTTAGTATACGATAAAAACTAAACGGGTCCACTTCAGCATGTTCTGTGTAACGATTGGCCATGAGTATCTGAAATACGTCACCACTTCTGATCATCTCTTTGCAATCATCTACCATCTCGAAAAACTTTTCCTTAGAAAAGGCGAACTTACCTTCACCGGTAGAGGCAACCGGCTTAAGCGGAATATAGTCATAAGCAGATTTAAGTACAGTCTCTATTTGTGAAAAGTCATCAGCCATCTCTTGCATTGAGCTGACGAGCGTAAGTTTGTGTGTCTTGTGCGAGTAGACGACAATCAGTTTTGGCCGTATCAGATCCAGATCTGGTGTGTTGAGTTCATCCTGTAGCGCGTCCATGGTACTTTGTAAAACAGGTTCAAATACCTTTACCATGTCATATCCGATATACCCGATAAAACCGTCAATATAACCAATACCAAGCTCTTTACTTTTTGCTCTGTATGCAGCTTGGTCTATTTTAGAATAGTATGATTTTAAAAAGCTAAATGGGTCTTCATCTATAGCTTTTGTTTGGGCATTTGCATCGGTGTAGTGCGTGATGTTGTCTTTAAAGCTCAGGCGCTCCTGCGCTCCTATGATGATAAAGCTGTAATTCCCTTCACTGTTTCCGGCGCTTTCAAAAAGGAAAGATATCTCATCTTTGAAATGGGACTTTAGTTTAGCATACACCGCGATGGGTGCAAATTGATCGAGAGTAAATTGAGAAGAGTGTACCAAAAATTATATCCTAGAAAGAAATGCACCGGGCTCGATCTTAGCACGAATGTCTTTGATGTCTTTTCGTGCAGCCGTATCCGTAGTGTATGGCCCAACAAGTACCTTTGTCACTTCTTTGCCCGATATCATCACCTTATGAAGCTTATAGCTGTAGCCGTTACTTGTGATCTTTTGTAAGAATTTTTTATCCGGAGAATAACGTCCGAAAGATCCAACTTGAACATAATAGTTCCCTTTAACAGCTGGTTTAACTGTTTTGCTGTTTGGCTTAGGGACTGTTTTTACAGCGGGTTTGGCAACTTTTACGG
>JBFEXN010000038.1:0-11914 GCA_041562655.1 Sulfurimonadaceae bacterium | reverse complement strand
TGCCCATGGGTAACTGATAAGTGTCAGGGACCAAGGCACCCTCTTCATAATGCGCTATATTTTGAAAATGATAATACAGTTCGTTTGCATCCAACTCCAGCTCCTGCGCGAGTTGTTGGGAAAATCCAAATGTCGTCTCACCAGGGATCAGTGTGACAGCTTTCATCGCAGCTTTAGATCTTGTGAGTTTATATAAGAAGTCTCCATGGTTCATCTGCGAAGCACCCATGTATATCCAGCCCTGCTGGGGACGACCAAAAAATCTCAAAAAAGTCTTGTCCATAGAGGTCAAGCTGATATTTTTGGCCTTTAGATGTGATATAATGGCGCCAATTGAACCGGAGGGTATATGAAGTACCTTGGCGGTCTGAAGTGGTTGAGCAAGGTAATAGATGAAGAGCAGTACAGTAAGCAAGATTATCTCAAGAATCCAGTTTACTCTATATAGTCTTTTAGCGTTTTCACTCTTTAGTATCATTCTTTCCTATGCTCTTTTGACTTACGGACTTACTATACCTTCAGTAAGCTTACCCGGCTTTAAAGCTGAGCAATTATACATAAAACTAGATAAAAAACTTACCTTTTACGCAAAGCGGATAATTGTTTCAAATAGTAACAATTCTTCAGGTCGACTCCCTTTGTTTAACGTACAAAAACTTGTTCCCCTTGTCGATATTTCCCGCAAAAACTTCAACTCTTTCATCATTGATGAGCTAAACATTGAAAACACAAAGGTTACATTTAGTTACAAAGAAGAGCCTGACACTCCCGAAGAGAACAAAATCACCATTCATAGCAAAGATATGTACGCCAGCATCTATATGCGTTTCTATGATGACTTTTTGCTTCTTGAGACAAGTGGCTCTATGAATAGCCCCACAGCGGTCTCTTCACAACTACAGACAATACTTGATTTCAAGACGAGTAGCGCTTATACCGTGGGACAACTCTCTTCGTCTGATAAGGCAAGGATTGACTTTTATCTAAGAGGCGATGGCGACACGATGGCTTTTAGTGCACACTCAAACACCTTCACTGACCTAGGCTCCATTGTTGATCTTTTTGCCCTGGAAGAGAACGTGTCAAAATGGATCGTGGAATATAATCAGGCTAAAGACTACCAATTGCTCGAAGCAAAGGGTATGTATGCCTATAATAATCCAAAAACTATCATAGACACGCTTTTTATCCATGCTCGGGAGAAGGAGCTCAACTACAGTTTTCATCCCAAACTTTTCCCTATCTCCTCCCCTTCGACTGACGTCTATTTTTCCAAAGGAATCTTAAGCATTAGACCACATACATCACTCTACAATCAGCATGTACTGGATGATGACAGCGGCGTTTATATCGACTTCAATCATGAGCATACGATCTTGGACATTGACCTTAAGACAGAGACTACCTTGGACCAAGAGATCGTCGAGATTGTCAATGCATACCATATACCCTTGCCTTTACTGCAGGAAAAAGGGCGTACCGACACCCATATCAAGATAAACATAGACCTCTTAACTGAAGAAGCTTCTGCAATAGGGCAATTTTTCATCAAAGAGTCTGACTTGATACTCGATGGGGTCCGATATAAGGTCAAAAATGCAACGGCTAGACTACATAAAGGTGTATTAAGTATCGATAGTACTTATGTCAACTATGAAGATATTTTCTTTGCCACGATCAACGGACAGATGGATTTAACGACACTAACCGGTGATTTTCTCTTCGATGTAGAAGAGATAAAACTGCCATTGTCCAAAGAACAAGATCTTCTGCTCTCAGATGAGAGTATTCGCATACAACTCAGCTTTGACAAAAAGACCCACAGCTATCTCCTTCCACTTTCACACTGGAAACTGGGTGAGCAGACAATTCTGATGGAAAAGAACACACTTGTCGCGCCAATTAAATTTGATTCTGCGATCACCATAAAAGATCTTATGCTGCATATGCCAAACGTCGCGGATGTAAAGGTGGATGGCACCCTTGATCTGGGCCGTGCAGCCACCAAACTAGACCTAGAGCTGGCTAATATTCATCACCAAGACGGGGATCTTAATATCTCAAGTGCACAAAATGTTTCGTTGGAGTTGCATTATGATAACAACAAGACAAAGTTATACACACACCAACCGAGCATCTTTCGAATCAATGATAATAGTATTGAAATCCTACCTACAGCAATTGAGCTGAAAGAGGGTCGTCTGGATATCAATCAAACAGATATAAAGTTAAATGGTGAACTCTTTTCACGCATTTCCACTGAATATCCATTTGGGGCAAAAAGTATTGAGTTTGTCTTACAAAACACCATATACTCTTCCCCAGAGGTCATTTTTATTGAACCACCGTTTAAACTCATGTATACATGGGATGATGCGCGACACTATGTTGATAGTAATGACCTTGATGTACACGCTGTATTTAACAAAGATAAGTCCGTCGAGCTTAAAATCAAAGACTTTTCAAAGCTCTATCCCTACTCCAACACTCTACATATCTATGATGTAAGGGCTGGTTCGGCAGACCTTCTCTTCGTTGACGGTCGCATAGGTATGGATCTTACCTTGAAAAACTTTACCCCACTTCTTTCCAAAAACGGTAAAGATATCACGACATACCATATCAAAGGCCAATACCTAGACGACATGGCAAACCTTCGTATCAACAAAGACATAGATGTCATCTACAATAAGAAGGGAAGATTAAAAGCCAAAAACGTTGATTTCAACCTTTTTCCCATCAAAGAGTATCTTAAAAACATGCATGAGAAAGAGAATGTGAACGATCTTGACCTGTCAATAGTCACACAAAACTGTAACGTCGCCTTAGGCAAGTCAGGTCGAAAGATACTTGCGGACAGACTCAATGTCAAGATTAAAAATGACACCATCGATGCCCAACTCACTTATGGCAAGGGAGCTGTTTTATTTCAAAGTGTCCATGATGATTTTTCTATGTATGGAAAAGGCTTGAATGATAAGTTCTTAAACAATTTAGTCAAGTTCTCTACCTTCAAGAATGGAAGTTTATCCCTTGCCGTCAAAGGGACGTATCATGACTTTAGAGGCATCGCACAGGTCGACAATACGATTATCAAAGATTATACGGTGTTAAACAATACTCTTGCCTTTTTTAACACAATACCTTCGCTTGTCACCTTTTCGGTCCCAGGCTATTCCAAAAATGGACTGAAAGTCAACGAGATGTATCTTAACTTCGATGTCAATGGAAGTCAACTAAGCCTTAAAGACACAAAAATCAGCTCTAAAGAGTTAACGATCACGGCAAAAGGCAAATCCGATCTTGAAAAGGAAACGGTTGATATACTCATGCAGGTCAAAACGGACATAGGCAGCGCAGCTAAAGATATTCCTATTATTGGATATATTATCTTTGGAGAGGACTCCGTTTCCACTACGGTAAGGGTTCATGGTGACCTAAAAGACCCTACAGTAGAAAGTTCCTTAGCAAAAAGTGTTATCGTCGCTCCGTACAACATCATCAAACGAACGATATCTCTACCGTTTAAGGCCCTTGAGATATTTGACAGTAAAGATCCTAATGCAACGGAACAAGCAGAGAAAACAGACTAGAGAGTAAAAAGGTCAGTCAGACAGCGGAAATCAAGAAACGAAGAGCTATTCGTTTCTCAAGACATTAAGAACGTCTACTTGAGCCGCCTTTTTAGCTGGATACCACGCAGAAAGAACTACGATAACAAAGGCACCCACTATAATAGAGATAAAGTCTATTATCGAGAGTTTAAGCGGTAATCTCGATGTACCATAGACATCTGCCGGTAAGGAGATGATGTCAAAACTGGAGAGAATCCACAAACCGCTAAGACCAAGAATAGTACCGGCAAAGATACCACTTATTCCAATGATCACGCCAAGGTACAAAAATATCTTTTTAACCTCACGCTCACTAGCGCCTAATGATATAAACAGGGCTATCTCAGAACGGCGATTCATCACTGTCATAAGAAGGGATGAGATGATATTGACCGCTGCAATCAGAATAATAAGCATCAATACGATAAAGAGAGCATGTTTCTCTAACTCAAGGGCGGAAAAAAAGCTCACATTATCTTCCCACCACCCCTTAATACGAACACTGCTAGGCAAGACCTCTTTTATCTTTTCAATATCTTCATGAGGTTTTTTGGAAAAGATATGGATACCATCATATTGTGTCTCTGAGAGGTGCATAATGGTCTGAAGTGCACTTAATGAGGTATAGTGATATGCCTTATCATACGCGGATAGGCCAGAATCGAAACTGCCGTTTATCTTAAAGCGTTTTATCTTTGGGGTTAATGTCAATCCTCCCGGCTCAGCCTGAGTAAAGATATACATCAACCTTTCTTGATCATTTAAATACATCTCGTCAAATAGTGTCTTTCCAACGATCACATCAAACTTCTTGTAGTTTTTTCCTTCTACTGATGTCCTTAAAACACTGTTTGTCTTGGCCTCAGCCTCAAGGTCGACCCCGAAAAGGTAACCACCTTCCATCTTCGCTCCACGGCGAACGATGACAGGTGTAGCGACATAAGGACTGAATGCCAACTCCGGAAAACGTGACTTTAGATCTGTGTACAAAGCCTTGTCAACTGAGCCATAAAACTTTGGAACGATCGTCAAGGGATAGTTCATGATCGTCAGTTTTTTTCTAAATTCAGCATCAAAGCCATTCATCAGTGCCATAGCGATGATCAAGACCATAACACCAAGTAAAATACCTAGAAAAGCCAATAATGCAGAAAGAAAGATAAAGGGTTGATCTTGGTCAAAACGAAGATATCGTCTGACCATGTATTTTACGAGGGTATTGTTCACGCCGTTCCTTGGGCCAAGGTGCCTTTTTTAGGGCCACTTTTTCCACAGCAACTTTTGTATTTTTTGCCAGATCCACATGGACACGGCTCATTTCGTGCGATTCTTTTCTCGCCAACCTTCTCTTCATCGTGAAGGTTCAGTTGCATGTTCATCTCATCCTGACGTTTTTGCATCGCACGTTGTTCTGCTAACGCCTCTGCCTCTTCCTCAGCTGATTTAAACTGAATAACCTGAAGCATCTTGATCGTTTCAAACTTAATAGAGTCTCTCAGCTCTGAGAAGAGGTTATATGACTCTTTTTTAAACTCGACCAGAGGATCTTTTTGATTGTAGGCACGAAGGCGAATCCCTGTCTTCATCGTATCCATCTGATACAGGTGATCCCGCCATGTTTGATCCAAGGTCTTTAAAAAGATCTCACGTTCTACTGCTGTACGGATCTCGTCATCAAGAACACGCATCTTCTCATCATAAGCAGTTTTGACAGTATCCGTCACCTTTTGCACAAGTGAGTCATACTCCTCACCCTTCAAGCTCTCGATGTCTAGCTCTTGATTGATCTCTTCTCTCAACACTAAAGAGAGTTTTTCCAGATCAAAATCCTCTTCACTCTGACCAGGAAAGATATCGCAGTTCATCAAAATATTGATGATATATTCATTGCGGTTCTCATTGACTTTAGCATCGATATCATACTCAGGATCCAGCAGATCGTTTCTGAACTTGTAAACGATCTTTCTCTGTTCGTTGGCGACATCATCATACTCAACGATCTGCTTACGACCTTCAAAGTGCATGGTCTCCACTTTTTTCTGTGCCTTTTCAACCGCACGTGTGACCATCTTGGACTCGATATACTCGCCATCCTCGACACCAAGACGCTCCATGATGGTCTTGATTCTATCTGATCCAAAAATACGAAGAAGGTTGTCTTCAAGGCTCAGATAAAATTGTGTCACACCCGGGTCTCCTTGGCGACCAGAACGACCACGTAACTGATTGTCAATACGACGGTTTTCGTGACGTTCGGTACCGATGATGTATAAACCGCCAAGGGCTTTGATCTCATCGCTGACCTTGATATCGACCCCGCGTCCTGCCATATTGGTAGCAATGGTAACCGCGCCCTTCTGGCCTGCGTTCTTGATGATCTCACCCTCTTGTTTATGCTGTTTCGCATTTAAGACCGTATGCGGTATCTTTGCCTTGGATAAGAAGGCATGTAATGCTTCAGATTTCTCGATTGAGGCTGTACCGATAAGGACCGGCTGTCCCTTAGAATGCAGTTCTTTGACCTTGTTCATTACCGCTTCAAACTTTTCAAGCTCCGTCTTATAGATAAGATCATTCAGGTCTTTACGGTTAATAGGAAGGTTCGTAGGAATAGAGACAACATCTAAATTATAGATCTGAGCGAACTCCGTTGCCTCAGTCTGTGCTGTACCTGTCATCCCCGCAAGTTTGTCATACATCCTAAAGTAGTTTTGAAAGGTAATGTCAGCCAGTGTCTGCGTCTCTTCTTTGATATCTACTTTTTCTTTTGCTTCTAACGCCTGGTGTAGCCCTTCAGAATAACGGCGTCCTTCGGACAAGCGCCCGGTAAATTCATCTACGATGACGACTTCACCATCACGAACGACATAATCCACATCTATCTCGAAAAGATAATTTGACTTGAGTGCATTATCCAAGAAATGAGAGAGTTCTGCATTTTGTGGGCTATAAAGGTTTTCAACACCAAAAAGCTCTTCTGCCTTGGCGATACCCTCTTCCGTGATCAGCACAACACGGTCTTTCTCATCCACTGTAAAATGTTCATCTTTGCTCAGTTGTTTGGCAACAGTGTCCGCTTTGTCATAGTTTTCGATCTTTCGGTTTGTCGGTCCGGAGATGATCAATGGTGTACGGGCTTCATCAATCAAGATGGAATCCACCTCATCAACGATGACAAAGGCATGGTCTCTTTGTACCATCTGGTCCTGTGAATAGGACATATTGTCACGTAAATAGTCAAATCCGAACTCATTATTCGTACCATAGGTGATATCTGACAGATATTGCTGTCGTTTCACCGTAGGGTCATACTCTGTTTCAAGTATCGTACCCGTTGTAAAGCCTAAGAACGAATACAGGGCGCTCATCTCTGCAGCATCACGAGAAGCAAGATAATCATTCACCGTGACAACATGCACACCCTTTCCGTTCATGGCATTAAGCACAACGGCCAGCGTGGCAACAAGTGTTTTACCCTCACCTGTCTTCATCTCAGCTATACGCCCTTCGTGAAGAGCCATCCCACCGATCAACTGCACATCAAAATGGCGCATGTTAAGAACACGCTTACCGGCTTCCCTTGTAATAGCAAAAGACTCAACTAAGACATCATCCAGACCTTTCTCTTCACCCAGCACCGAGACTTTAAGCGCATTAAACGCATCTTTCAACTCTTCATCACTAAGTGATTCATATGTTGATTCTAATGCATTGATCTTTTTTACACGTTTTGCATATTTTTTTAGTTCACGATCATTTTTCGTTCCAAATACCGTACCTAGCATCCGTTGAAGCATCTATACCCACTTTGTATTTCATAATTTAATTATATGAAATCTTCAAAAAATCCTTGAAGATTTTAAAATTTTCTGATTTTATCATATTAAGTATATGGCAATAATAAAACCATACACCCAGAAGAAATGTAATTTTTCCTGTGCTTATATTACACAGTTAAAAGGCAAAAAACGGTAAACTCTCTTTTTTACAGAAAGGCGAATATGAAATATTTGATAATCATGATCTTTAATCTCTCATCTCTTTTTGCGTTTGGTGATACTATTCAAAGTTTTCAAGCAGATTTTATCCAGAAAATCACCGATGAAGAGAACAAGGTCTTAACCTATAAGGGAACAATACACTCTAAGCGTCCAAACTTTGTCCTGTGGCACTATACAGAACCCGTCAACAAAAAGATCTATATCAACAAGAAACGTGCCGTTGTTGTAGAACCGGAACTGGAACAAGCCATTATTAAACAACTTCAAGGCGAAATTGATTTTTTTGGTATTCTGCGCTCCGCCATCCCAGTAGGCATGTCACATTTTAAAGCGAGTTACAAAGGGATAGACTTCATTCTTAAAGAAGAGAATGGGATTATCCAATCACTCTCATATATAGACCAACTAGAGAACAAGGTTCTTATCACCTTTTCAAAACAGAAGCAGAACCGCCAATTAGAAGATGATATTTTCACCCCTAAGGTCCCAAGGGACTTTGATATTATCCAAGAGTAACATTTACTTTTTCAATCTGATCTCAAAGCACTTCTCATCACCCTCAAGAAGCGAGACCTCGCCCCCATGTGCCTGAGCGATCTGTGCTGATAGGACAAGACCCAATCCGTTACCTTTTTCTTTACTGCTTACAAAGGCTTCAAAAAGTGCTTTCTTGTTTGCTATCGGTACACCGGTATCATAGACTCTAAAGCGATGAAAGCCTCCATCATCTGCATAGGTGATCCGGACTTCGCCCTCATCATTCTCATCTTCTTCTATCGCATCGATGGCATTAAATATAAAGTTTGTAAAGAGCATGGATAAAAGATCGATATCACCTTCTATCTCAAAATCAGCATGGGGAAGTTCAAAACGGATATCTTTGCTAAAAGAGTAATACCCGATAGAGAGTTCTATGTCTTCTAGTATATCACTCCACTTTAGCGTCGATGTAACGGCCTGAATACCCTTGGAAAACATCAGAGTTGCCTTGATGATCCGTTCAATACGATACACTGACTTCTGAACTTCAAGTACAATTGGTTTGTTTTCTAGCTTCACCCGTTTCATCAGCGTTGATGTGAGTAAGGAGATCGAGCCGATCGGATTTCGGATCTCATGCGAGAGGTGGGCTGCCATCTGCCCCATCGTCGCAAGGTTTTCTTTGCGTTTTTGCTCTGTTATATCCGTAGCGGAGACCAATATCTTGTCCTTGTAACTGCTGGTCTTGATCAGATAACTCTGCTCTTCAAAGTTGATCTCATAATCACTATTGTTCCAGTCCATGACCTCCAAAAGACGAGAGTGTTCCTTTGCCCTGGAATTTTGGACAAATATCTCTCCGCTTTCAAAGATGACCCACAGAGCATTCGGCAGAAATTCAATAAGGTTTTTAATCGTGTCTTGAAGATGGTCGTAAGAACTGCGAAGCGTCTTGTACTCTTCTTCTACTTTGTAGGTCTGCTCTATGAGCATCTCTAACTGACCTAATATCTCTTCATTGTTTTCAGGCATGACTCTCTTTCAGTCTTAAATAGTTGGCAAGTATAACGCTTTTTTAATATTTTTTAATTAAAAAGGTTCTACATTAATTACTAGAAAATGATTTTCACCCAACTACTGCATACAAATGTTTTTTTTATCTGTAAATCAGACCAATTCAGGAACTTTTTCGTTAGAATATAGCTATAATTTATAAAACAAAATTAGGGATGGATTTGACTAAACCGATTCTTTCATTTTTATCGAATGCTCACACCAATGAGTCTAAGATACTTCTCATCTTATTGATCACTAGTTTTTTTTCCGGTATTCTGTTAGGAAGCCTAAACTATTTTCTTCATAATATCATCGATGGTAACGTCGGAGTTATCCTTTCTCTGTTTAGTCTTTTGATCATCGTTTTGATCCTGCGTGAAAGCGTTGACATCTCTGTCCTGACAAATATAACGCTGAGCTTCTCACTGCTCTTCTTTCTTACTGGTTTTGTCACAACACCAAGTCCACTTGAGGGAGTAATATTCTTAGTCATCTATCCTATTCCAGCGATTTTATTGCGCCCGTTTAAAACAGGTCTGATCTGGATAACGGTCTTCGTCGCTCTTGTCTTGGCTGCCCTTGTCTTCGAGCAGACAAAACTGCAGCTCACTACCTATGAGATCTTTCAACTGCTTCTAATCCAGTTAATTATTACGCTGCTGCTTGGCTATTATGTCTATAGTACAAAGATCTCGGGCGCCCGGCTTAGACGAGAGACCCAAAAACTGAGTAAACTGACTGAGACACTTGAAGACAAAGTACAAGAACGAACCGCCGAACTGCAAAACTCAAAATCTGCCTTGGAAGATGCACACTGGAAACTTGACCAGTACAAGAATCGTCTCGAAAAACGCGTTCAAGAAGAGATGGAAAATGTTTCTAAAAAAGACAATCTACTCAAAGAACAGTCCCGTTTGGCTGCTATGGGTGAGATGGTCGATGCAATCGCCCACCAATGGAAACAACCTCTAAACGCGATATCAATGGCAGCAGACCTTATCAAAAGTGATCCAAGTGACGATTTTTCGTTCAAAGCATCCGAAGTCAATGAGATGAGCAATATCATCCATCATCAAATCGAGCACATGACCACAACACTCAGTGAATTTAGAAGCTTTTTCCGACCGACAAAAGAGAGTTCGACTTTTTCATTAGCCGGTTGTATTGACTCGGTCAAGATCCTCCTCAAGGATGAGTTGACCAAGAACCAGATCGAGATACAGCAGCACGAACAAGACGATATCATGATCAACGGTTATGAAAACGAATTCAAACACCTTATCCTAAACCTTATTAACAACGCAAAAGATGCTTTTATCGAAAATGAAATCAAAAAACGTGTCATCGCAATCGGTTATAACGAGACAAAGGATCATATCCTACTCCAGGTAGTTGATAATGCCGGTGGTATACCAAAAGATATTATCAACGACATCTTCAATCCAAATGTGACAACAAAGGGAGACAAAGAAGGAACCGGTATCGGTCTTTACATGAGTTCGCAGATCGCACAGAAGCATCATGGAAAGCTAAGTGTTCAAAACACAAAAGACGGAGCACGCTTCACCTTGACCCTAAGAAAGAACAAAGAGGCTTAAAGGAAGGATGGAGATGTATTATGTCATTCAAAAACTTCATAACACCCCGGACAAGCATTTCATCTCCTACCAAGTCCCCAAATATATTCTCTCAAATAAAAATGAGAACATCATCTTTGAATTTGGTCAAAAGCCTAATGTCAAAAGAAAGTGGACCAACAAAAACGATATTATACTTCTAACACAAAACAAAGAGTTCTACCTTGCGTACCTTGATAAGCTGACAGCGCTTGAACAGAAATATTTAAAAGAGATAGAAAAAGCAGAAAAAGAGGTTGAAAAACTTGTTCAAGCGTTTGAGAAGAGCATGAATAATGAACTCGACTCATTCAAAGAGCTCGCCAAAAAAAATGCTGACGTGCCAACCCTTCTATAAAAAGCCCCTATATACCTTCATAAACCAACATCTAAGAAAAGTATGATCTCAGAACCTTGAACAACATATAAGCATCACCCTCACCCGCTAATTCTCGTATGGAGTGCATCGCAAAAGTCGGCAGACCGATATCAAGTGTCTTTACCCCTATCTTTGTTGCTGTTACAGGGCCAATAGTGGAGCCACAGCCCATATCTGTTCGGGTAACAAAGCTCTGATAAGGCACATCATTTTGTCTACAAAGTAACTTAAAGCTCGAAACGGTCTGCGAGTTACTCGCATAACGCTGATTTGCATTGACCTTGATAACCGGGCCGTGATTTAATAGGGGGCCATGGTTAGCATCATGCTTGGACTCAAAATTTGGGTGAACCCCATGGGCATTATCGGCAGAGACCATCATCGATGCATTGATCATACGTGAATAGGCTTCATGATCAGGAGATATCCGCTTTAAAACCATCTCCAAAAATGGACCGGCGGCCCCCGAAGTCGATTCACTTCCCACTTCTTCATGATCTGAACAGATCAACAGTGAATTTTTTCTCTTGGGTGCTTCTATAATGGCTTGCAGACCAACATAGCAGCTCAGAAGATTGTCTAATCTTGCTGAGGCTAGGAATTCTCTGTTCAGTCCAACAAAAGACGGTGCCTGTGTGTCATAAAACAGTAGCTCGAAATCAAGGACCTCTTTCAAGCCTGTCTCTTTACACAAGATCTCTTCAAAAGAGACACTTTCATCGCCTTGCATCAATATAGGCGGAATATCCGTCTGTGCATTGATCGAAC
>JBFEXN010000037.1:0-11938 GCA_041562655.1 Sulfurimonadaceae bacterium | reverse complement strand
TTGTCGAAAAAGACCCAGAAAAGGTCATGCAGGCCAGTAAGGCTAAGATGCCGGCTGTTTTGGCTGATCCGGCCAAGCAGGAGACATATGAAGATTACGGTATTGATTTGAAGAAGCAGGTGATATCCGTACTGTGTCTGGAAGACACAGATGTGAAAAACATCTATACGGCACTAACGATTCGTTCTATTCATCCTGATATCAAGATACTCTCATATCTCCATGAAAACAAGAATCGTAAAAAGCTCTCTATTGCCGGGGTAGACACTATTATCTATCCACAGGAACTTGTCGGTGTCCTGGCTCGTGAGTTTACGGGCAAGCCGGTTGCTTTTGAAGCAATACAGGCTCTGCGAAGCCAAAGTACCAATATCGTTATTGAAGAACTCTTGATCGACAAAAGAATACTCAGGCGAAAGAGCAGAGTAAAAGACCTGAATATTCATACAACCAAGCTGATCCTTCTAGGTGTATATAGAAACTCTGTGTTCTATTTTAATCCGGATGAGATGATGGAGCTCTTTGAAGGTGATGTTTTAGTTGTCATCGGTTTTGATATGATGATCAAAGAGTATTCATTAAACCTGCATAAGGCTGTGTTATGAAGAAGACAATAGTGTTCGGTTATAACGAATATGCGAAAGAGATCGCTTCGAATTTCAGAACGGCAGCTATGCCTGTGATGATCTATGTGACCGATGAGTTAAGCTATCGTCATGCAAAAGAGAACGGATATGAAGTGGAACTCGTCGAACTTGACGATGACTGGTTGGAGATAGGTGAGAGGTTTGATATATCGGAACTTATATGTTTTTGTGCCCTGGATGACGATGCACAAAATGTGTTTTTGACGATCTCACTGCGTGCAGAATATTCAAAACTTAATATCATTGCGCTGGCGACTTCCAAAGACAGTGCGAACAAACTTCGCCTTGCCGGTGCGAACAAGGCGATCGCAAAACTGGAGACGACAGCGAATGTCATCGTTGAATCGTTGGAAAAACCTGCGGTAATAGAGATTATGAACGACATCTTGTATCACAACAAGGACCTCAAACTGGCTGAGTACGTCATCGGCGAAAACTCCATTCTGGCCAATCAAAGGCTTAATGATATTAGCCTGCATCATGAGTTTAATATCATTATATTGGCGGTTGCTGATCAAGAGCTTGAGGCAGACTTTAGTTTTACACCACAAGGGTATAATCATGCTATTGATGCCGGTGATGTATTGGTCGTGATGGGAAGAGAAGATGATTTAGAAAAATTTGAAAAGGTGATTTCATGAGAATAGGTGTGATCGGGGCAGGAAAATGGGGGTCGGCTTTAGCCTTTGCCTTGAGTGAGAACAATGAGGTGTATATTACATCTAGAACACCAAGAGATATGCCAAATTTTGTCACTCTTGAAGAGATATTAAAGTTAGAATATCTTGTTATCGCTATTCCAGCGCAGCAGATAGGGACATGGTTAAAAGAGAACTTTGTCTATGGAGGACAAAAGATACTTGTGGCAGCAAAGGGTATAGAAGCTACTACGGGACGTTTTTTAAATGAGATATATGCACCGTATGTCCCTGCAGAGAACATCTGCTTTCTTTCAGGTCCTTCATTCGCTACAGAAGTCATGAAAAGTCTTCCTACCGCGCTTGTGATCAATAGCCTCAGTGATGAGACGGCAATAGAATTTTCAAACTTTTTCCCCTCTTTTATCAAGACGTATACCTCCAATGATGTGGCTGGAGCAGAGGTGGCCGGTGCGTATAAGAACGTCATCGCAATTGCTGCCGGTGTCTGCGAAGGATTGGGACTTGGCAAAAATGCAGCAGCAAGTCTTATATCGCGAGGATTGGTCGAGATGGAGCGTTTTGGAAAGCATTACGGGGCGCAGGCTGAGACATTCATAGGCCTTAGCGGCGCCGGCGATCTGTTCTTGACAGCAAGTTCAACAATGTCACGTAATTTTCGTGTGGGACTTGGACTGGCCAAGGGACAATCTCAAGAAGAGATACTAAAGGAACTGGGTGAAGTTGCCGAAGGAATCGGCACCTGTTACGCCTTACACAAGATCATGCAGGAGGAAAACCTCTATCTTCCTATCGCCAAAGAGGTCTATGATATTTTAGAAGGAAAAACTCCTCATCAGAGCCTTCGTGACTTACTGGGACAATAAGCTATTTGCTGTAGAAAGAAGCAAGAATCCGCTGTATGATGGTAGGGCTTGTGTGCATAAAGTTTTGAAAGATTAAGGTATCTTGATGTTTCCTCTTTGAGTCCTTGTGTAAAAGGGATTGAAAGTACAGTTCAGGCAAAGTTTTGATCTTAGGTTAGAACCCGCTAAGGCAAGTGCTAAGCTTGCTGTGGTATAATCTGAAAATTTTTATAAAAAGAGTACAATTATGAGTAGATTTGCAGCCCTGTTTGAAGATGAAGATGATGTTTTCTTAGGTTCACCAAAGAGTAAATTCTTTGATGTGGTATTTAATGCCAACAATGACGTCGCGCAGTTTGAACTAGAAGAGATGGTAAATCGTATGGCAACGATGGAACTATTGCTGGAAGAGCAAATGGGTTCTCTTGAAGAGATCGAGAACAAGATCCAAGATTATAAGTTCTCTAGAGCTGATGATATCGAAGCACACGCCAAAAACACCTATATCGTTTATATGGGAGCTATCCTTTCTAAAAGCGAGTAGATGAAGAAGTTTATAGTTCTATGTTTATTTATCGCTTCACTCCTGGAAGCAGGCGAATGGAACTATACTCAAGAAGTCACTCTGAGCAAGGATCAAACTCAGAGCGTCTTCGTAAGAGAAGGATCAGTACTTAAGTTACTGACGTTCAGATGGACGCTATATGCCGGAGATGGCTTAGTGATGCATCTAAACTATAACGATCAAGCATCGCAGTTTATCCTATATAAAGAGCATAAAAAAGATGCGTATAAGATTCGTCTTTTACCAAAAAAGTCTGTTTATAAGCGCGTTGCATACTTGTATCTAGTGTTTAAAAAGTTTGATTATAAGTTGCGACAAGCCCATTTTGACATTTTGGTTGATGATCCAGAAAAAAGAGCGCTTATCGAAGTTGAGCCATTGAGAGAGAAGAATTGACAGAACCTTTAGTAGCCGTAGAAGATCGTATGATGACATGGGTTGAAGAGTTGGAAAACGATGACATTAATTCGTTGTTTCAACACCTTCCAAAAGGAAAGCGTTTACGTGCGAAACTGGTTTTAAAAATCGCTGGGAACTCTGAAGAAGCGATTCAACTTGCTGCTATTATTGAACTTATTCATGCCGCTAGTCTCCTACATGACGATGTCATCGATGAGTCTATGACACGCCGCGGTGTGACTTCGGTGAATGCCACAGATGGGAGTAAGGTCGCTGTGATGATGGGCGATATCTTGTATTCAAAGGCCTATACACAACTCGTTCCTTTTGATATAAGAATATCCCAGGCCGTGGCCAAGGCCGTAACGGTTCTATCTATTGGTGAATATGTCGATGTTAAGATGGGCGAGACGTTTAATTCGGATGAGGATGCTTATATTGAGATGATCTATAAGAAGACAGCCTCTTTAATAGAAGCAACTGCTTACTGTGCTGCCGTACTAAGTGGTAAGGAAGAGGAAAGCTATCGAGTATATGGTAAAAACCTCGGTCTTTCATTTCAGATCATCGACGATATCTTAGATATCGTGTCAGATGAGAAAACTTTGGGTAAGCCTGCGTTAAACGATTATAAAGAGGGTAAGACTACCTTACCGTATATTTATCTTTATAATCGTTTGGATGAAAAGGGCCGTCAGCGACTGGTCTCTTCACATGCAAAAAATATCGATGCTGACGAATCTCAATGGATTAAAGACCAGATGAAAGAGAATAAGTCTGTTGAGCAGTCGTATCGCTTGGCACAACGCTTGAGTGACGAGGCTATTGAAGCCGTCTCACAACATGATGAGTCAGAGTTGGTCGCAATCATAAAAGAGATGATGGGAAGAGAGTTCTAATGCACTATTTATTAATCAGTTTTTCTCACCATAATTCGACCTTGGAGATTCGTGAGAAGTTAGCTTTGAATGCGGAAGCCGAGGCTAAGGTATGTCTTGAAAAGATGATCACACATCCTGCTATCAACGAGGCCTTGGTCGTATCTACCTGTAATCGTCTTGAGGTCTTGAGCTCGGTCAAGAGTGTTTCTGAGGCAACAGAGTATATATTCTCCCTTCTCAGCAGCAGTTCAAAGATATCCATAGATGAATTGGAAGGTCGTGCAGATGTCTTTGAAGACCAGGGTGCGATGCATCATCTGTTCAACGTGGCCGCCTCCTTGGACTCCATGGTGGTGGGAGAGACCCAAATCGCGGGTCAGCTTAAAGATGCTTATCGATTTTCATACGACAACGGCTTTTGTTCACAAAAACTCTCTCGTGCTATGCACTATGCGTTTAAATGTGCCGCGGAAGTACGCAATGCGACGTCAATATCCTCAAAACCGGTTTCTATTGCCAGTGTAGCTGTTGCCAAGGCGAAATCTGAAATATCAAACATTGAAACTAAACGGGCACTGATTATTGGTGCGGGTGAGATGAGCCGTTTGTGTGCAAAACACCTCTCGTCTGCGGGATGTGAATGTGTGATGATGAACAGAACCCGTTCGAAAGCACAAGAGATCGCTGATGAGTGCGGTGAGCTTGTCAGTGTAAGAGATTACAGCGAGTTGCAAGACGCTATTAATGAGTACGACCTTGTCTTTACAGCTACAGGAGCTGCTGGCAGTATTATTACAGCCGATATGATCAAGCCCTCCTTATATGATCGATATTGGTTTGATATGGCAATCCCTCGAGACATTGACGAGTGTGACATGCTCGGATTGCATATTCACAGAATTGATGATCTTAAAAATATCGTCAATGAGAACCTCGCACTTCGTGAGGATGAGGCTAAGCTGTGCTACAGCATCATCGGCCGATATACGATCGAGTTCTTTGAATGGCTTCAATCCTTGTCAGTGGAGCCTTTTATCAAAGGTATCTATGATAAAGCGATGCAGTGTGCCAAGGATGAAACGGAGCGCGTGATGGGTAAAGGCTTTATCCCAAAAGAGTATGAAGCACAGGCCTTGAAGATGAACGAGCAGGTGCTGAAGCGCTTTTTGCATGATATGAGTCAACGTATGCGAAAGATGTCTATGAACGTGGAATCCGATACGCTGATAGAATCCATGAAATATCTTTTTGATCATGATGATGACTCCGTAAAAGATGTACCAAATACATATAAATGTGAACACTAATATAAGGTAAATAATGAGATTTTCTAGACTATATGCCCCAACGAGCAAAGAAGC
This sequence comes from Sulfurimonadaceae bacterium, assembly GCA_041562655.1. Taxonomy (GTDB): domain Bacteria; phylum Campylobacterota; class Campylobacteria; order Campylobacterales; family Sulfurimonadaceae. Next base: position 6,581 of record JBFEXN010000037.1, on the reverse strand, counting down.
CCCAAAGGATGCCGTACTGGCAAGCCATATCTATCTCTCTCGTGCTGGGTTTATTTCTCAAGTAGCCAGTGGGTTATACAACTATCTGCCTTTAGGCAAACGCGTCATAAAAAAGATTGAAGCTATCATCAACGAAGAGATGGTAAAAGTGCATGCGCAAGAGGTCGAGCTCAGCTTTGTGACGCCGATAGAATTTTGGGAAGAGAGTGGCCGTGTCAACAAGTTTGGTAAAGAACTGTTGCGCTTTAAAGATAGAAAAGACAATGGGTTTGTCCTGGGACCAACACACGAAGAGATGATGGTGAACATTGTGCGAAACAAGGTGACCTCATACAAGCAACTCCCGCTTAATCTTTATCAGATCAAGACAAAGTTTCGTGATGAAGCCCGCCCTCGATTTGGTTTGATGCGCGGTCGTGAGTTTATCATGAAAGACGGTTACAGTTTTCATTCATCAGAGGAAGACCTAAACAGAGAATTTGACCTTATGGAAGCGACTTACAAGCTTATTCTCGAACGTATGGGGCTTGAGTTCAGGATTGTGGAGGCTGACAGCGGTGCGATCGGTGGTTCTGGTTCCAAAGAGCTGATGGTATTAGCAGACAGTGGTGAGGACACCATTGTTGTTTGTGATTCATGTGAGTATGGTGCCAATGTCGAAGCAGCGGTTCGTGCGGATGTTAAATGTGCTGCTGCGGTACCGACGTTTGCGGCTGAGAAAAAGCATACACCTGACATTAAGACAATGCAGGAACTGCAAGCATTTTTCAATACAGATCCTTATTATATGGTCAAGGCGGTTGCCAAACGTCTTGTCTTTGAAGAAGAGAGCAGAATCGTCCTTTACTTTTTGCGTGGTTCAGATGAACTTCAAGAGGTGAAGGCGGTCAATGCTGTCAATGCTTTGGACATAGCTGACGTAAGCGAAGAAGAACTCAGTGAGCTTGGTCTTGTCCCTGGTTTTATGGGACCGCTTGGTCTGGAAAATATCGAGATGGTCTTTGATGACTCTTTAAAAGCGGCCACTTCGATGATATGTGGTGCCAATGAAAAAGATTATCACCATACCGGTGTCACTTTGGAAATTGAGGACACTTTTGATCTGTGTGAGGTACAAGAAGGTGATGGTTGTGCGCGTTGTAACGGTACGCTTTCTTATACAAAGGGAATTGAAGTAGGGCATATCTTCAAGCTTGGAACGACTTACTCAAAGCCTCTTGGCGCAACATTTCTAGATGAAAATGGAAAGTCTCAAGACATGATCATGGGAACGTACGGAATGGGTGTGAGCCGTTTGGTCGCAGCAGTGATCGAGCAGCATCATGATGACAAAGGGTGTATCTGGACGAAAGAGACAGCACCCTATATGGTCAATATCCTCGTCTCCAACATCAAAGACGAAGCGCAGGTGGCTTACGCTGAAAACCTTTATAATGAACTTCTAAACCAAGGTGTCGAAGTAAGTATTGATGATCGAAAAGAGCGCTTCGGTTTCAAGATGAAGGATGCTGAACTAATCGGTTTTCCATACACTGTGATCGTCGGAAAAGGACTGGAAGATGGAGTCGTTCAGATAGCTCCAAGGGCAGATGAGCAGAAGATAGAGGTCAAGAAAGATGATATCTTAGTCCGATTGAACGAGTTGCTTGCATGATATACCTGTTCCTCATTTATCTGTTTTTTGAAGTATTGCTTTCAGTCCAGGTTGCCGGTGTACTTGGTGGCCTTGGTGTTTTTGCTGAGATCATGCTCTCAGGCTTTATGGGACTGGCACTCTTACTCAACGTCAAGACAACGATGATAGAGAGCTTAAAAGCGATGTCAAATAACTGTATAACGATGAAAGAGTTTCAGGAATTGAATATCTTTGCACTCTTAGGTGCAGTTTTACTGATACTGCCGGGAATATTAAGCGATATCATCGGTATATTGATGCAGTTCTCTGTCTTTACAGCGCTCGTCGTAAGCCGATTTAATAAAACAAATGGTGAATGTAGAACAACACAAGGAGAAGATAATGTCATTGATGCAGAAATTATTCGTAACAATCATAGCCTTAAATAGTCTTATAAGTGCAGATGAAGCACTGGTCAAATCCTTTCTACAAAAAGGGATAGGCTCCAATCCGAACATCGTGTCTTTGGATATATCTGTCGTAGATAAAATCCCTTTGGAACGACCGGAAGAGTGGGAAGCGTATATTGTACAACTTAAGGGTACCGCTAAGATGGGAGGTAAGACAAAGCCTATATCACAGCGTTCTATCTATTTTGTCGGAGATGGTCTGATCACGGCAGAACTGTATGACCTTAAAACGGGACAAAAGCTTAACTCTAAGGTCTCTCCAAAGTTTAAAGAGAGCTATTATGACAGCGAGCACAAACTCTTTGGGGATAAAGACGCTGCACATAAAGTCGTTATCTTCTCTGATCCATTGTGTCCGTTTTGTCGATCATTTGTACCAGAGGCTCTGAAGCATATGAAGAAGTACCCGCGTACATTTGAAGTTTATTATTATCATTTTCCTTTAAGTTCTTTGCACCCGGCAGCAGTACCTTTAGTAAAGGCTGCTTTGTCGGCTGAACTGCAGGGTCAACAGGATGTCGTCTCAAACCTTTACAAGGTAAAAGTAGACGGGCGTGAGAAAGATATCCAAAAGATATTGGATGCCTTTAATAAAGTCCAAGGGACGAAGATCACCTTGGCTGATCTCTCTGACAGCAGGATCGATGCACGTTACGAACATGCTATGAAGGTCGCAGAGGAACACCTGGTGAATGGTACACCGACTGTATTTTTTGATGGTGAAAAAGACAGTAGTAAAATGAAATATGCAAAAGCAAAGATAATCAAATAAAGCACAGGAAAAGAATTGGATAAGTTAATCATCGCAACACGGGGAAGCAAACTGGCCTTATGGCAGTCTGAACATATCAAAGCACGCCTGGAAGCACTACGTCCGGGTTTAGAAGTCGAACTTAAGATCATCGTCACTTCAGGGGATAAAATCCAAGATGTAGCCCTTGCGAAGATAGGTGGAAAGGGACTGTTTCTGAAGGAACTCGAGGAGGCGATGTTAAGGGGTGAAGCTCATATGGCAGTTCACTCTTTAAAAGATGTACCTACTGTAATGCCGGAAGGGCTTCCTTTGGCTGCTATCACTGAGCGTGAAGACCCACGTGATGCGATGCTAAGTGAAAAGTATGACGGACTTGATGCCTTGCCACAGGGTGCGGTTGTCGGAACCTCTTCACTTCGCCGTAAGATGCAACTGTTGATGGTTCGTCCTGACCTTGAGATAAAAGATCTCAGAGGGAATGTAGACACACGTATCAGAAAACTAAAAGAGGGGCAATTTGATGCCATTATCCTTGCTGCTGCGGGTATCAATCGACTGGGGCTTTTGGACTCGGTCGCACATGTCTCTGCAATCATGCAAGATCAGATGATCTCGTCAATGGGACAGGGTGCGCTTGGACTGCAAACGATAGAAGACAAGGAGATATTTGATCTTGTGCATCAGCTTAATCATAAAGAGACCGAGATGGAAGTGACGGTAGAACGTGATTTTGTTGATATTTTAGAAGGCGGCTGTCATGTTCCTATCGGTGTTAATGCAAAGGTGATGGGAAATGGTGAGATCATGGCCCAGTGTAGTCTTGGCCTTCCAAACGCCAAAGAAGTCATCGTTGAGAAACTGCTCGGAAAAGAGGCTGACTATACACAACTTGGAAAAGATCTTGCCCAGATCGTCATTGACAAAGGTGCGAAAGACCTTCTTTCTCGCGCCGACCAGATGGACTAATCAAAATAATTTAATCTAGCTCTTTTTGGAGCTATGAAAGAAGCCCCTTATGCAAAAAACTATCGATCTTTTACGCTCTCGCGGTGAACTTAGAGAAATCCACGATGAACTAGATATCTATTTAGAAATCCCACATATCGCTTATGTCGAAGTAAAAAAAGAAAACTCAAAAGCGCTCCTGTTTACCAATCCTGTTGATAAAAAAAAGGGAACGAAGTTTCAAGACCCTATCTTGATGAACCTTTTTGGCTCATATGAGCGAACGGAACTTTTGTTTGGCCGTTCTGTAGAGGGAGTAGCAGAGGAGATCGAGAGTCTCTTGCACATGAAACCACCTGCTTCGTTCAGGGATAAGTTCTCAATGCTTGGAGATCTGTTCAACCTCAAAAACATCTTTCCAAAAAGGTTGAAAGGTGAGGGTGCCTGTCAGGAGATAAAGTTTCTTGGGGATGAGGCTGAACTCAGTAGACTGCCTATTCTAACGACCTGGGAAGGTGACGGAGGCCCTTTTATCACTATGGGACAAGTCTATACGCAAAGCCTTGATGGAGAATTGGTAAACCTTGGGATGTACAGATTGCAGATGTATGATGACAAGCATCTTGGAATGCACTGGCAAGTTCATAAAGACTCTTCTCATTTCTTTGACCAGTATCAGCGAGAGGGAAAGAAGATGCCCGTCTCAATCGCATTGGGCGGTGATCCTTTGTATACCTGGTGTGCGACAGCTCCTTTGCCTTATGGGGTGAACGAACTTTTACTGTATGGCTTGATCACGAAAAAATCTGCTCGCCTTGTCAAATCATTAACAACCCCTCTTTATATCCCTGAGGATGTGGATTATGTGATCGAGGGATGGGTGGACCCTGCCCAGGTGAAGGTGGAGGGGCCATTTGGTGATCATACGGGGTATTATACGCTTGAAGAGCCCTATCCAATCATGGAAGTCTCTGCCATAACGCATAAGAAAAACCCGGTCTATCTAGCCACGGTTGTCGGTAAACCTCCCTTGGAAGACAAGTTTATGGGATGGGCAACGGAACGTATCTTCCTGCCTCTTTTGAAGACGAATGCTTCAGACCTGATTGATTATCATATGCCAGAAAACGGAGTCTTTCATAATCTGATCTTGGCTAAGATGAAAACACTCTATAAGGGGCATGCGAAACAGTTTATGCACGCTTTTTGGGGTGCTGGGCAGATGAGTTTCGTCAAACATGCAATATTTGTGGGAGAGGATGCTCCCCGCTTGAACAACTATGAGCCGATCGCCACACATATATTAAACCGTTTTCATCCAAGCCGTGTCTTGGTGTCCGAAGGGATCACGGATGCACTGGATCACTCCAGTCCTGAAGCCTTGGTAGGTGGAAAACTGGGTATCGACTGTACTGGACAAGCGTTGATGGAAGCACCGGAGCTACTTAAGGATGAAGACCTTCTAAAAGCGTTGAAAAAATGTGATGATTCTATTATGGATCTCCGTCAATATATGCGCCGTACCCGTAATCCGATCAGTGTCATCAGTGTAAAAAAAGAGACATCGATGAAGGAGGTCTTTGAAAATATCCAAGGACTGGAACAACACCTGCGTATTGTAGCCTTTGTCGACGAGGAAAAAAATGACCTGGATAATCCATATATGCTCTTATGGCGTGTCGTCAATAATATTGATGCCGGAAGAGATGTCTATATGCATAACAACCTGGTAGGGGTCGATGGTACGAATAAAAACAGTTTAGATGGCTTTGAAAGAGAATGGCCGGGGGATGTTGAATGTACGCCTTCTGTTATCCAATCATTACGAGAAAGAAAGGTCTTGGAAATGGATGATCTCTTACAAGAAAGATTTCAACTCTAATAGTTTTCTGACAAGTGTAGATCTCTAAACAACAGCTGTAAAGTCACTTGCGTAGTGGGCTTATACAGGATTCTACTTCTAATAAAAAGATAAGAAAAGTTCATAACTTAGAGAAAGTTTAGGAATTTTCATGATAAATATGTTTCATTTTCACTCAAACTTAAGAACTATTTGAATCTTTTATATAATTGAGTTACTTCATTAACACAGTTTTGGCAGTTTTAAGCCTTGAGAGATTAAAATAAATTCAATTGATTAACTTAGATTAAGAAAGTCTCTTTAGGGCCTTTCTTGCATCTCTTAACTATGGAGTTCATTTATGAGATTTTCCCTTGCTTTAGTGTTTAGCTTGTTCTTACTTTCGGTACCTTCATTGGAAGCCGCAGTATATAAAGGTCAAAAGACATATGTGAAAAAGTGTCGAAAGTGTCATGGTGGTGGGCAAGCAGTAGCTGCTGGAAAACGGATGAAAGATTGGAAAAACTTGCTTAACAAAAAGAACAAGGGTAGTGGCTTGGCTCAACTGCATCTTGACAGTGACAAGGCTGAGAAGTCTTGGAAATACTTTAACAGCAAGAAGTATAGAAAAGCTGCAAAGCATTTACGTGACTTTATGGTTGAATATGCCAAAGACAGCGGTAACGTGCCTGCTTGTAACTAGTCTTATATAAACTACTCTTCATATATATTGGGTCTTGATACATCATGGCCCAATCTTCCTTTTATCTCAAAATGATTATAATTATTTTAAAAAGTACCGGATAACCATGCCCTTTTATCTTAAAAAAAATCTTTTAATATTAAGTGTTGTTTTTTTTGTAACGGCATGTACCCCTCTGTTTGAGACCGGAGAGACACCTCATTCACATTCCAGACAGATGGAATTAGAAGAGCTTAAAAAAACATCCAGGACAT
>JBFEXN010000036.1:0-12036 GCA_041562655.1 Sulfurimonadaceae bacterium | reverse complement strand
GTCACTCCCTCCCCACCCGTGCAAGATAAGTACTTTATCCCTTGACATACGCTCTTACCTCTTTATCCAAGGCAAACACCTCATCTATACTGTGGACCTCTTGATCAAAGTGGCTGTAGGCTTTGATAATATTTTTGGATATGTCCAAAAAGCTGATCTTCTCTTCAACAAAAAGCTCTATGGCTGCTTCATTTGCCGCATTGACGACAACACCGCGCTTAGGGTTTTTCAACAGATCGTCTTTTATCTCCCACACAGGGTAACGCTCCGTCGTGATCTCTTGAAACTCCAAAGAGCCTACTTCCAGAAGGTTCACAGGTCTAAGTACCTGCTTTTGCACTGTCTCCATCAAGGCATAAGATATTGGAAGTCTCATATCGGCATGAGCAAAATGTGCCGTTGTCGATCCGTCTTTAAAATTGATCAGGGCATGGATAAGTGATTTTGTCTCGATGATGGCATCGTATTCGCCCTCTCCAAAAAGCCAACGCGCTTCAAGAAGCTCAAACGTTTTGTTTACCATTGAAGCGGAATCGATCGTTATCTTTTGGCCCATCGACCAGTTCGGATGCTTGAGAGCATCTTTTAATGTCGCACTTTGAAGCCTTTTCACATCCCAATCTCTAAAAGCTCCGCCACTGGCGGTAATGATCATCTTCTCGATAGGACGTTCGCCACATAACAGATACCATAACCCAAAATGCTCAGAGTCAATAGGCTGTATCATAGAGGTATCGATAAAGGCTCCTGCCGCGACCAAAGACTCTTTGTTCGCCAGTGCCACTCTTTTGCCGCACTCTATCGCTTTCAATGTCGGTCGCAATCCCAAAAAACCGACCAGGGCATTGATGACCAGGGATGAGCTGGAACTTTCAATAGCCTCAAGTATCCCCTCTTCACCGCAGAGTACATTTGGGTGATCTATTTTTGCCGCGTCCTGCGCAGAGCCTATCACGACTACTCGAGGTGAGAACTCTTTGATCTGTTCGTTTAGAAGTGCGATACTTCTGCCTGCCACAAGGACATCGATATTGAGATCAAACTGTCTTGCTATTGCTAGCGTATTCTTTCCTATTGAGCCCGTTGAACCAAGTAAAATCATATGACTTCTTTCAACCTAGACAAGTCCTCTTAGTAAAACAAGCATGATAATAGCAGAGAAGAGGTAACCGTCCACACGGTCCAAGATACCGCCATGTCCGGGCAAGATGTCTCCACTGTCTTTCACATTAGCTTTGCGCTTTAGATAAGACTCAAACAGGTCTCCAAAGATTGCTGCGATGGCTGCAAGAAGAGAGATCACAATGGCCTTATCAACGTCGACAAAGCCTATACCGACAAAGAAACCCAAGATCGTAGCGATAACAACCCCGCCGACAACACCTTCGAGTGTCTTGTTGGGAGATGTCTCACAAAACTTCGTCTTGCCGATGCTTTTACCCACAAAATAAGCGCCGACATCCGTACCTGCGACAACGACAAGCAGCCAGAACAGAGAAACGACCCCATACTCACTATAAAGTGTCAACATGAATAAAAAACCTGCCGTCGGGTAGATGAACGGGTAAAAATATTTAAACTTCAACTCCTGGGTATATGCCAACACAGAGGCGAATACGACTGCTGCAATAAAAAAGAGGTCGTCCGGATAAGGATAAAAACCTGCTACGATCCAAAGAATAGCAGCATAAGCATACAGTGTATTGTTTTCAATCCCAAAAAGTTTGTTTGCTTCATAAAAGGCGACCATATAAAGCCCGCCAAAGACCAACCACATGACGAAAAAATTGTCAATCAGACCAAGGATGACGATTGCCGCCAATAGAGCCAATCCCGTTGTGATGCGCTGAGGGTCAATACCTTTTTGCTCGAGCCAATCCATTAAAATCCTTCTATTGTATATAGTGAACGCATTATATCGCATTTAACTAAGGGGTCTTTTTAAAGGATATATTCTATTGAAAAAATGGCTGGATTTTAATGAACACACTGACAAATATAGTTACGAATCTTAAACAGAACTTGCCTGAAAAAATAATCTTTATTTCAAAGTTTGTGCGCTGTAATATTCTTCTATACTTGTTTTGAGATAAATCAAATTAACAAGTGCCTAGAACATGGACAATAACATCCAAGATGCAAAAAGATTTCGCCGTCTATCATTGTTAGTAGGTCTTGCCTTTACAATCTTTGTTTTGCTCATCTTTTGGTACGAAGAACAACGCCGTCAAAACACCCTACTACACAATAACGGTACAGAGTTCCTTTGGCATCATTCCAACAGCTTTATGATCTATCATGATAATTTGAGCGATCTACTCTTTGCCATCCATTCCAATGAAATCTTTAATACCTTCATCAAAGATCCAAGCGATATAAACAGATTCCGTCTTAACTCTCTTTTCAAAGCGATCGCTGAAGGAGAAAGAAGTGTCAGCAAGGTGCGCTATATTGATCAACATGGGATGGAGGTCATCCGTGTTGATCGGGATTCAAAGACATTGAAAGTTCACTCCTTCAATCAAAATGAGTTAAGCGACAAGTCAAATCGCTACTATTTTAAAGAGACGATCAAACTGCCCGCTCAACAATACTTTCACAGTAGGTTTGATCTAAATGTTGAGCACGGGAAGATCGAACAGCCCTTAAATCCAGTATGGAGACTTGCTCTACCCGTAGAACAAGACGGAAAGCGAAAAGGTATGCTTATCATCAACTTTTTTACGCAACCCATTCTTACGGAGATACTCGAGTCTTCTCTTTTCAAGGTCTATCTGTATGACCAAGACAACTACATACTCGCATCCAACGACCCGGACCAACCCTCCTGGACACGTTATATTGGAACGTCTGAAACCTTTGATACCTCACGTTTTTTTATGCAAAAAAAGCTGTCCACTGCCTATGGAGACGAAGAGCTCTCTATCGGCATCATTCCCAACTACGACACACTCTCTTCTCTTAGTGGACAACAAAACATACTGCTACTCTTTTTGCTGTTGAGTATCGCCTCCCTTGTCGTTGCCAAACTACTTACTCACGCGCTCGTAAAGCAGTATGTTCAACTGCATCAGTATATAACCCTCATGAAAAACGGTGCACATCTTGCGAAACTTGGTTATCTTCAAGTCGACTTTCTCAACAAGACACTTCAGCTTGATCCTTCCATCCAGTATTTACTGCAGTTCCCAGACAGTGAAGAGACAACAAAGACGATCTCTATCGAAGCGTTCAAAGAGAGATATATTCCCAAAGAGGAGCACCACATCATCGACAATGAACTGCGAGAAGTTTTTAGACTCCATAAAAACTACAGCCATGCCATGGAACACCGGGTGATACTCCCTGATGGAACCTTTATCCATGTCATCCAGCGCTATCACGTAGAATATGACAGATCAGGAAATCCGACAACCGGGTACAGTGTTCTTCAAAATGTCACTAAGGCACATGAGAGAGAACTGCTGCTTCATGCTGCTCTTGATGCTGCAGAGTCGGCGAACAGATCAAAGAGCGATTTCCTGGCGAATATGAGCCATGAAATACGCACTCCGATGCATGCGGTATTAGGACTTGTCGATCAAATACTTAAACGTGTGACAGACCCCTCGATCACACATAAGCTCACTATTATCAAAACCTCAGGAAAAGCTCTGGTAGGTATTATTAATGACATCCTCGACTTCTCAAAGCTTGAGGGTGGGAAGATGAGTATAGAACGGCAACCCTGCCGGTTCAAAGCGCTTATGGAAGAGAACCTACTTCTATTTGATGAAGAACTAAAGAAGAAATCCATTACCCTCGATATCACTTTTTCGCAAACTCTTCCAGCGTGTCTCCTTCTCGATTCTGCACGCTTACGCCAGATCTTCACAAACCTTCTCGGAAACGCCATCAAGTTTACCCCCAATGAGGGAAGAATAAATATTGAGGTTAATTACAACACCTCAAAGAAAGTTTTGAGCTTCTCGGTCAGCGACACTGGCATTGGCATCTCCTCCGATCAAATCGAAAAGATCTTTCAGCCGTTTGAGCAAGAGGACACCTCCACAACACGAAAATATGGAGGTACAGGCTTGGGTCTTGCTATAAGTTCACGTTTAGTAGAAGCCATGCAGGGTACGATCGAAGTCAAAAGTAAGCCGGGAAAAGGAAGCTGTTTTCTTGTACACATACCCTCTGAAGAGTGCGCCGATTCACCCGATGAGGAAACGACCTCGGCCAGCAAGACAGAACTTGATCCTCTCTCGCAAAAAAAGGTCCTTATCGTTGAAGACAACAAGACAAATCAACTGTTGATGCAGCTTATCCTGGACGAGGCAGGGATCGACTATGATATTGCAAATGACGGGAATGAAGCCATAGAGATCTATCATAAGGCATCTTACGACGCCATACTCATGGACGAGAACATGCCGGAGAAAAACGGTATCGAAGCGACCCAAGAGATCAGAGAGATTGAGCGCAAGCACAACCGTTCTGCAACGCCGATCATCGCGGTGACGGCAAACGCACTCAGTGAAGATGAAACGCGCTTTCTCAGGGCAGGCATGAATGACTACATAAGCAAGCCCTACAATGAAGAGCAGCTGATGAGGATACTCAAAAAACATCTGTGATCGCTGTATCAGTTACCCAACTTCAATATCGAAAATATTCACTCTCTTTTTTTGATTTCATCATCCTCTAAACAAACTCACATCTTCACTACGCTATAATCGCGTCACTATTTTATAAATCCTCTAGGAGAGACGATGAGCCAAATCTCATACAAAGACGCTGGTGTTGATATTGATGCGGGAAACAGTTTTGTTGATAATATCAAACCAATCGTAAAAGCCACTTTTACACCACATGTTTTAGGAGGGATTGGTTCATTTGCCGGTGCGTATGAACTTCCAACTGGCTATAAAGAGCCTGTAATGCTTGCAGCGACGGATGGCGTTGGTACGAAGCTTAAACTTGCGATCGACAGCGGCAAACATGATACAGTCGGAATCGACCTTGTTGCGATGTGTGTCAATGACCTCATCTGTAACTTTGGAACACCTTCGTGTTTCCTGGACTATTATGCAACGGGTAAACTTGATGTCGCTGCAGCTACTGCTGTTGTCTCTGGTATTGCCGAAGGCTGTAAACAGTCAGAGTGTTCACTGATCGGTGGTGAGACGGCTGAGATGCCGGGGATGTACTCTGAAGATGATTATGACCTTGCCGGTTTTGCGGTAGGTGTGGCTGAAAAATCTGAACTTGACCGTGTCTCTTTGGTTCAAGAAGGTGATGTCCTAATCGCGCTTCCAAGTTCCGGTTTTCACTCAAACGGGTTCTCTTTGGTACGTAAAGTACTTTTTGACAAGCTTGGGATGAAGTTTGATGATGACTTCAACGGCCGCCCGCTTATCGACGTCCTTCTTGAGCCGACACGTATCTATGTCAAGACATTTAAAGCCCTTAAAGACAACATTGTCGCAATGGCACACATCACAGGTGGTGGACTTGTCGAAAACCTTCCTCGCGTCCTTCCTGATCACCTTTATGCAGATGTAGACAAAGCGCTTCTTCGTCCTCTGCCTATCTTTGATCTTTTGACAGAACATGTCGGAGAAGAAGAGATGTACCGTGCTTTCAATATGGGGATCGGTATGGTCCTTGTCGTACGTCCTGAAAACGTAGAGGCTGTCCTTGCAGGCTCAGACGGCTACGTCATCGGTACGATGAAGACCGGAGACAAATGCGTTAAGATGTCTTAAAAAGGGAGCGACCCTTTTTAAAAAGTCTCTAATCACAATTGACTCATACTTCTTAATGAACCTTTCTAGGATGTACCAACTACATGGATAATGAACTTCTCGATCTTTTCACAGACCAGATACAGATGGACATCCCCCGCATTGAAGAAAAAATTCGCTCTATCCACACAGATAAAACAAATGCTACGGCTACACTTTTCCGGATCTTTCACAATTACAAAGCTACAGCTTCTTATCTAGGGATCGATGAACTGCATAAACTTGTTTCCATGGGTGAGAATATTTTGAACAGTCTTCGATATGACAACGGAAAAGCGACTAAATACGATATCCAATGGTTGGAGGCGGCAGCCTCCCAGCTAACGATATGGTGTGAGCAACTGCTCTCAGGCGAAAAGCTCAGCCCGGCCAAGGATTCCTTCTTTCCAACGATAAGCATACTCGACGAGACGCAAAAGACCAGCGACGTCATGCAGGGCCTGACGCTCATGTATGTCGATAAAAACACCAAGCGCTCGGCAGCCATAAAAGCTCCGCTAAGTCATATCTTTAAACTTGTCAAAACCACCGACTCTATCGACGAACTGAAGTTGGCCATACACAACCATACTGTGGATATCATCATCTTGAACCTGCAAGAGCAAAGCATTGATATTGCACAAGAACTTTTAAGATCAAAACCAGACCTTGCCCTGATCACAGCCATACCGAACCTCAGGGTAAATCAAAGATCAAGGCTTCTTCTAAAGGGCCTGACACATCCGATCATCTCCCCGATACAGTCAAAGGACCTCAAGCGCCAATTGCACAATATAGTAAACGCACACTTCTCTAAGGTCTATTCGCTTATCTCGCATGAAAAGATCTACAATTTTATTCAGAGACTTGATCCCCTTTCAAGTTCAGTCAAAAGGATCATAGAACTTTGTGATGATCCGGACAGTTCTATCAAAGAACTCATCCATACCATAAATGCTGACTCGATAATAACTGCAAATATACTCCACGCAGCATCTTTACCCATCTACGGCATCACAAAGACGTCTTCATTAAGTCAGGCGGTAGCCGCTTTTGGAAAACGGCTCATCAAAGCGATCACACTCAGTGATCTGGCCTACAAGCTTGGCAGCTTGAGACTTGAAGCATACGGGATCGATGAGGAGACATTCAAACAGACCTCTTCTTTGCGTCTGGCTTTGATGAACAGCTGGTATTCACAGATCGATGATCAGGCACTTTCCATCTTGAGTTCTTCCGCTATTTTAGGAAATCTTGGATCGATATTAATCGATCAGGAGTTCTCTTCACAAGGCTTAGTCTCTAATTTTAAATGCCACAGCTCTGATGATATATCCAGACTGGAAGTCACTGTACTGAAAACAAGTACGGCCTTCGTGACAGCTGATGTTTTAGAGTTTTGGGGGCTGGAGGCGGATCTTGTCGATTCTATCCGTTATAGTGATTCACCATTTAATACAAGCTCAGAAGAGATCAAGGCCCTTGCCTGCGCCAATGCAATTGTCTATAAGATGATCACACCTTACGGCCAATTGCTTGATGATATCCCAAAAGAGGTCAAGAGCCTGCTAAAAAAAGCCAAACTAGACGTCGTTCCACTTGAGAAGGCGGTGGTTCAATTAAAAAGTCAGTTAGAGACCGTCTCTTAAGTAGAGTTAGTCCCTTCTCATCTTCCGACGGATGATATCCGCTTTAGGGTAAGTAAATCGTATATCTCTTTTAACTGTTATCGTATCATTTGCATCGACGGCATATGCTCTTAACATCACTTCCAATATCGTATCGTGACGTTCATCATCAGCCAATGTCTCTGTCGTATACAATACTAACGTCTTTTTTGTCTTGACACCAGGTTCAACCGTGAAGGGATGTGAAGGTTGCTCCACTTTTATCTTATCATTATCCAGGACCTCGATATAAAAGTCGTGCGCTTCGTTTTGTGTGTTCTGGATAAGAATCGTATAGGCATTAGTGACCAAAGGTTTATCATCGACTTTCTCAATATCATAAAGACGTGTTTGCTTGTTGATGTTGATCAGCATCAGCTCTTTGTCCATTCCCATCATCATCAAGATCACAAAGATCGCTGAAAGGACTCCCAGATAACCCAGGATCTTAGGACGGAAAAAACGTGTCTTACCCTCTTTTTTCTCCACTTCGCGCACACTCGACCAGTTGACAAGACTCGGTTCATTGAACTGTGCCATAACAGTCGTACAGGCATCAACACATTCAAGACAGTTGATACACTCCAGCTGCAGACCTCTACGGATATCGATGTGGGTCGGACAGACCGTTACACAAGACTCACATGTCGTACAAAGGTTATCAGGAGCAAGTTCACTCTGTTTGTTGACAAGCTTGGTATGCTCATCATCATAGATACGTCCTCCACGCTCATTATCATAGATCGCCATGATCGTGTCATCATCATACAAAACGGACTGTATACGAGAGTAGGGACAGACATAGATACAGAAGTTCTCCTGTAAAAAGACGATATCGTAGACCAAGAAGGCAGTGATCCCAATCCATGCTCCCATGAACACAGGGTGATCCGTTATGTTAAGCGCATAATCAAAGAACTGCTCAGGCGGAATAAAGAACCATAACGCATCGGCTGCTGCCAGTGCGGCCAGTACCGTAGACAAGATCCAAATAACCACTCTCTTTATCTTATTGATCGTCGTCGAGTAGTCAGGTTCTATCTGCTTGTTATTGATACGTTTGCGAAGACGAAAGATCTTTGTCTCGATCAGGTCTCTGAAAGCTGCACGAAAGATAGTTTGTGGACAGAACCATCCACAAAACATGCGTCCTCCAAGAACCGTCACGCCAAAGACACCGATAAAGAGTATCATCAATAAAAACGGTAAAAGATATAACTCTTGCATATCAAAAGGAATAAAAAAGAAGTGCAGTTTAAAATCGATAAAACTCAGTAAGAAGAAATGGTTTCCATTGATCGTGACCCAAGGAATAATCAGTGTAAAGGCCGTCGCAAAGGCAAATACGACATAACGCATGTAACGTAAAGGAATCCACCCCTTTAGATACTCTGCTGCTTTGACTTTTCCATTTGATGCTGACATTTCGACATCCTTATTGTGTAATTTCATAATCTGACGTAATTATAATTATAATCAATCACTTATATATCACAATTGTACAATTACTATACTCTCATTATCTTTAAATATATTCGATTGCTATGTACAAACCACCTAATTTAAACTACCGTTTATTTTAGCTATAATTTTTCACTCTAAGTGTGAAGGATAGTCGTGGAAGGTTTATTTATCGAATACAAAGACCCCCTCTTTGGCATCATCCTGTTTTTTGCACTGATCTTTATCATTACCTTTTTCTCTTACTGGTGGGGACGGTACAAGACAAAAGAAGATGAAAAAAGCATAGACAAATTCATCAAGAACTTTCATGCCCTGCCTACGGGAAAAGAGCTTGAAGAGATACTGCATTCTACAACTCTTTCATTGAAGTCTTTGCATCTACTTGCGACGAACTATATTCAAAACGGCGATTATGAAAAGAGTATAGAGATATATACCTCCTTGTTGGAGAAAAAGTCATCTGCGCAAGAGCGAAAAGAGACGATGTTCTTATTAGGACAGACCTACCTCAAGGCAGGCTTCTTGGAACGTTCTAAAGAACTCTTTCTCGAGATACTCTCACACCATCCGCGTACTCCTTCGGCCCTGCAGTTTCTTTTGATCATCTATGAGAAGATGCGTGACTTCGATAAGGCAAAAGAGATCCTCGAACCACTCGATGAGATGGATCTTGAGATCGCAAAAGATGCCATGTACCTTTCCCTTGTCTCAATGCAGTATGATCAGACGATGCACTCAGAAGACAAGGTAGAAAAGATCATACACTGGTATGAGAAGAAACATCAACTAGGATACATGATCTTCGAGTATCTTTTCAAACAATCGCCGGCATTGGCGTGGAAACATCTCGATCAGTCCCTTTGTGAACGTATCACGGATATCTTATGGTCTTTAGAGTCTCATCAACTCGATTTAGATATAATTTCATCCAACGCTTATCTACGCGAGCTTTACAGTGCTAAAGGGTTTGTGAAATCTGCAGAGAGCAGCTCTATCTTCGAGCTTGATGTTTTGATTCATTTACGTGCTCAAGGCTATGAAAAAGCTGATTTACAGTTTGAATATCTGTGCAATGGGTGTAAACAGGTCTTTCCGTTTTCATTTCACCGCTGTCCAAATTGTCTCGGCATAGATACCGTACAAAACGAGATGCTCCTCACAAAGGCCGCCTTTGAAACAAATCTATCTTTTCAGTGATGGAAGCGCTTTAGGCAACCCTGGTCCGGGAGGTTATGGGACCATTATCCGTTACAAGAACTCTGAAAAAGAGTTGACGGGAGGAGAAACGCATACCACCAATAATCGTATGGAGCTTCTCGGCGTTATCGAAGGCCTACGTGCTCTCAAAGAGCCGTGTGCTGTTGAGATCACTTCGGATTCTTCTTATGTGGTCAAAGGCATAAACGAATGGTTGAGCGGCTGGATAAAAAAAGACTTCAAAAAAGTCAAAAATGTTGATCTCTGGAAAGAGTACATCGAAGTCGCAAGACCTCATCAGATCCACGCAGTTTGGGTCAGAGGTCATGATGGACATGAGGAAAACGAACGCTGTGATGATCTTGCAAGAGCAACAGCTGAAAAATTTAAAGCAGAATCATCCCAATGAGACTGTTTGATTAAAATATTAAAAAGGAATACGTTGTGAAAAACATTGATGAACTAGAAAAATCTCTAGATTATCACTTTGAAGACCCACAGCTCCTTATTGAAGCGCTGACGCATAAAAGCTACAAGCAGCCCTACAATAATGAGCGATTGGAATTTCTTGGTGATGCGGTTTTGGACTTGGTCGTGGGAGAGTATCTCTTTTCCAAGTTTCCAAATTTTGACGAGGGAAAACTTTCCAAGATGCGTGCCTCATTGGTTAACGAAGAAGGCTTTACCCGTTTGGCAGAGCATATCAAACTGGGTGAGTTCATCCTATTATCCAATGCTGAGGAAAACAATAACGGCAGGCATAAGCCCTCGTTGTTATCCAATGCATTTGAAGCGGTCATGGGTGCTATCTATCTTCAAGTGGGACTTCCTCACGTCGAGGCCCTGGTACATAAATACCTCGATGAAGTCTATCCCGTGATCGATATGACAACCCTGTTCAAAGACTTTAAGACTACCCTTCAGGAATTGACACAGGCTGAGTTTGGGGTCACTCCTGATTATCGCCTTGTCGGGACATCAGGACCTGATCATAAAAAAGAGTTTGAGATCTCTGTCTTTATTCAAGACAAAGAGTACGCTACGGCTAAGGGGAAGAGCAAGAAAGTCGCCCAACAAGAAGCCGCCTATATCGCATTAGAAAAACTAAAAGGAGAAACCAAATGAATAAATTTGGAATCCGTTTCTCATTCTCTACCTTTGGGGAATCACATGGAGCAGGCATAGGCTGTATAGTCGATGGTGTACCCGCCGGACTCAAGATAGACGAAGCCTTTATCCAGTCCGAACTGGACCGAAGAAAACCCGGGCAAAACGAATATGCGACGGCGCGAAAAGAAGAAGACAAGGTAGAGATCCTCTCAGGTACCTTTGAAGGGCTCAGCACGGGAACGCCTATCTCTATGGTCATCTATAATACAAACCAAAAGTCAAAAGACTACTCGAACATCAAAGATATCTTTCGTCCCGGACATGCAGACTTTACCTACTGGCATAAGTACGGTATTCGCGACTACCGAGGTGGTGGTCGTTCATCCGCACGTGAGACAGCGGCAAGAGTGGCCGCCGGTGCCGTCGCTAAACTGATGATCAAAGAACTTGGTATTGAAGTACAAAGCGGGATCATAGAGATCGCAGGGATAAGAAGTAATACCCTTGATTTTGATTATGTCAGTTCAAGTGAGATCTATACCCTGGATAAGAATGCCGAAGATGCACAAAAGGCCGCTATCCTTGAGGCAAAGACACGTCATGACTCTGTTGGCGGAGCAGCACTCATCAAGATCAAGGGCGCTCCTATCGGTTTGGGTGAACCGCTGTATTATAAACTTGACGCTGTCCTTGCCGATGCGATGATGGGTATTAATGCTGTCAAAGCTGTTGAAATCGGAGATGGTATTGATTCCACGCATGCCCTAGGGTCTACCAATAACGATCCCATTGATAGCAAAGGCTTCAAGAGCAACCATGCAGGTGGTATC